>JAPLOK010000234.1 GCA_026400775.1 Alphaproteobacteria bacterium
CGTGCCCTGCCCCACCTGCGCCTCCCAATCGCCCGGAAAGGCCCGGTGTTCGGCCTCGGTCAGCTCGGTCCAGGCCTTGCCATTGTAGCTGCTGCGCATGCGGCCGAGTTCGCCTTTCTCACGCGCACGGCCGGCGACCAGGATACGGAAATGCGTGTCGTCCAGCGGCAACACCCAGCCAATAGATTCCACGCGCCCGCCTGCGCCGAGGCGCGGCGAGGGCACAACGCGCAGTGTGGGAAAGCACGCCTCGGTGATGCGCCGGAGCGTGCGGCCATCATCCAGCTTGCGCAGCTGCACGCTGCGCACGCCGCGCGGCGTCGCTTCGAATTCCACCTCCGGCATCACCGCCATGGCGGCGACGAATTGCGGGCCGCTGAACACGCCATGCAGGATCGGCACGTGATACGGGTCCATCACATTCTCGAAGTGCTGCATCCAGTTGCAAGGCACGGTGCCCCAACCGCCAGAGCCCAAGCCAGTACCGTCGGTGTCCAGGATTTCGCCCGGCGCCAGCTCCTCCAGCTCGCGATAGCGCGGCAGAACGGGCATGCGTTCGGGCGGGCCAAGATAGGCGAAGACCATGCCGTAGCGTTCCTGCACCGGATACCAGGGCTGGCGGAAACGCTGCTTCTGGCGGCCGCCTTCAGGCTCGCAGGGCTGGTCCAGGCAGGCGCCATCAGGCGCGAATTTCCAGCCATGGTAGCAGCAGCGGATTCCGTCATCCTCGACGCGCCCATAGTACAGAGAGGTGCCGCGATGGCAGCAGCGCGGATAGAGCAGCCCGGGCAGGCCGGCCTGAGTGCGGAACAGGATCAACTCCTCGCCCAGCACCTGGATGCTGCGCGGGGTATCGGTCGCTTCCTCGGACAACGCGACCGGGTGCCAGTAGCGCCGCAGCAACTCGCCCATCAGGCTGCCACGGCCGACGCGCACCAGCTCTTCGCGCACCGCACCAGGCGTGTGTGTATAAGCGGTCATTCGGCGCGCGCTCCGGTCAGGCGGATCAACTCGGCCCAGCGCGGCGTGTCGCGCGCGACCGCGGCAGCGAGTTCGTCAGGCGTGGAAACCACGGGCCGCTGGCCCTGGCGCAGCATGGCCTCGCGGATCGCCTCCTCGGCCACCGCGCGCACAAAGGCCTGGTGAAGCCGAGCCACCATGGGCGCGGGCGTGCCACCAGGCGCCCAGGCCGCGACGAACAGCCCCATATCGTAGCCCTGCATGCCCTGCTCGGCGAAGGTGGGCACATCAGGCAGCGCGACACTGCGCTGCGCCGCCGGCACGCCGATCAGCTTCAGCGCCCCCGCCTGCTGCTGCGGCCGCGCCCCCACCGGCGAGGCGAAGGTCATGTCCAGCCGCCCCGCCAGCACATCCTGGATAGCCGGCTGTTCGCCGCGATAGGGCACGTGCTCCAGCGCCACATTCTCCTGCGCGCCGATCTTCGCGCCATAGAGATGGCCGGCCGAACCGACGCCCCAGGAACCATAGGTCGTGCGCGGCCTGGCACGCGCCCAGCCCAGGAAACCGCGCATGTCATCGAAGGGCGCCGCACGCGGTGCGCACAGCACGATCGTGCCCATCGACAGCAGCGTGATCGGCGAGAAGTCGCGCACCGGATCATAGGGCAGGTTAGGCATCAACGCGGGGTTGTTGGTGTGCGTGCTGTTCGTCGTGACCATGAAGGTATGGCCATCGGGCGCGGCGCGCGCCACGGCCTCAGCGCCCACGACGGTGTTGGCACCTGGCCGCGCTTCCACCACCACCGGCTGGCCCAGATCAGCGCCCAGCCTTTCGGCCAGCAGCCGGTTCAGCACATCGATCGCGCCGCCGGGGTTGAAGGGTGAAACGAGCCGCAGCGGCCGCGTCGGGAAGCCCTGGGCATGCGCGAACCCCGGGGTGGCCAGCGCGGCACCCAGCACCGCGCGTCGTCTGGCGATCAGCATGGCGTTTCCTCTTCCGGCTAATTGATTGACAGGGTAAACCAATCGCATGGGGATGGGTCAATTGATCGTCGCGCGGATCCTGGCACCGGGCACCACCGCGCTGGACCTGCCCGATGACGCGCCGCGCGCGCTGCGCATGCTGGCGCTGGCCGCGGGTGTGACCACAGCACCACCCGCACCGCCACCGCCCGCGCCAGCCGCGCGAATCACGCGCATCGCGGGCTTTCGGATCACGCTGAAGCTGCGACAGACTTATGTCTCCGCCATGTTCATCACGCCCACGCAGCAACGCGCGCTGCTGCGCGTGACGCTGGCCGATGGCACAGAGGGCTGGGGCGAATGCCCCACCGCCGCAGCCGGTGCCATGCCCGCCGCCGCGCGGGCATTCATGGGGGCAGACATCGCCAATGGCATGGAAGCAGCACGCGCCCGCTTCGCGCGCATCGGCTTCGACAACCGTGATGGCCGCAACGGATGGGCCGCGATCGCCGCCGTCGAGGCCGCCGCCTGGGACGCGCTGGCGCGCACGCGCAACCTGCCACTGGCAGCCCTGTTCGGCGGCGCCACGCGCCCGCTGCCGATCGCCTGCCCCCTGCCAGCCGCGATCATGGCGGCCGATGCCACGCGCGCCGATCTGCCGCCGCACATGGCCGACCATTCCAACACAGCCCGCCTGGCCGAACATGCGCAAGAGATCGCCGCGCGCAGCGGCGCGCGCGCCTTCAAGTACAAATCCGCCGGCTGCGATCCCGCCTGGGACATCGCCTGCATGACGGCATTGCGCCGCACATTCCCTGAAGCCGCTTTGCGCTTCGATCCCAACGCGGCGTATTCGACGCGCGACGCGCTGAACATCGGCGCTGCCTTGCGCGAACTGGCGCCCGAATTCCTCGAAGATCCCTGCGACGGGATCGAGGGCCTGGCGCGCATCACAGCGGCCCTGCCCGGCATGCGTGTCGCGTCCAACATGGCAGTGATCGAACCCTCGCATCTGCTCGCAGCCCATCGGCGCGGGCTGCAACTGACGGTGCTGGGGGACGCCTTTCTGTGGGGCGGTTTACAGGGCCTGGCGGATATGGCCGGCATGGCGCGCCTGCTCGGCCTGACACCGGCGGTGCACAGCTTCTACGAGAGCGCGGTCGCCACGGCTGCCAGCGCGCATCTCGCCGCCGCATTGGACATGGACGCGCCGCATGCGGTGGATTGCGGCGTACCCGGCCTCGCCGACGACATCACCGACGACGCACCCGAACTCCGCAACGGGATGCTGCACACGCCCGCCGGCCCTGGCATCGGCGTGATACCCACACGCCTGCCCGAACCCTTCTTCGCCCTGGAGGCCTGACCATGCGCCACGATCCGCCGCGAGAACGCGACCAGCCCACACCCGTCATCGAGGGCTACCCCAACACCGCGCGCCGCACGCCGGCCCGCTGCCACGCCTGCTGACTGCGGGTGCAGCGCCGGCCATGCCGCTCGCATCCATCGACATGGCCGAACCCGTGCCCGGCAAGCCCGCTATGGGCAGCCGCATCATGGTACAGCTGCGCGTGGTCGATGAAGACGGCCGCGGCGTGCCCGACGCCGTCGTCGAGATCTGGCACGCCAATGCCGCCGGGCGCTACGACCACCCCGCCGACCCGGCGCGCGCCCCGCTCGACCGCCATTTCCGCGGCGCCGCGCGCGTCGCCACTGACCGCGATGGGCGGCTTGCGCTGCACACGATCAAGCCCGGTGCATACCCCGTGCCGGATTCCGGGCAATGGTGGCGGCCGGCGCACATCCATTTCTCCGTGCTGGGCCGCGGCGCCGTGACACGGCTGGTGACGCAGATGTATTTCGCGGGCGACCCGATGCTGGACTGGGACCGCATCTGGCTCTCCGTGCCCGATGCCCACGCCCGTGCGCGCATGGTCGCCGCGCAACTGCCGCCGCACGAAGCGCCCATTACAACCGACATCGAGCGCCTGGCCTTCACCCACACGCTGGTGCTGCGCGGGCGCGAGGAGACCCCGCCCGCATGATCCGCCGCAACGCGCCGCCGCCCAGCACGGCCATGCAAACGGTGGGCCCCTTCTTTCCCGCGAGCCTGGCCGAACCCGCGCTCGCCACGCTGACGCGCGACGGCCACGCGGGCGAGGCGATCTGGCTGACCGGCGACATCGCCGATGAGAGCGGCCCCTTCCGCAACGCCATACTGGAGTTATCGCAGGCCGATGCAAAAGGCCGCGTTGCCGGCGATCGCGGCGCGGACAAGCACTTCGCCTTCTGGGGCCGCGCGGCCTCCGATGGCGCCGGGCAATTCGCCTTCCGCACCGTGCTGCCAGGCCCCAGCGCGGACCCCGCGGGGCCGCGCGCGCCATGCTTCGAATTGCTGATCCTGGGCTCAGGCATCATGCGCCGCCTGGCGACGTGTTTCTTCCCGCCGGGCACCATGCAAGATCCGGTGCTGCGCTGCGTGCCAGTAGCATTGCGCCCGCGGCTGTTGCTGCGCGATGCCGGCAAGCGCGGCGGGCTGCGCCGCCTGCACGCGACCATCCGGCTGCACGGAGCCGACGAGACGCCGTTCTTCCGCGACTGATCCATGACCTCGATCCGCGACCTCCTGTCCTATCGGATCCACAAGCTGGCAGGCGCCATGTCCCGCGGCGCCGCGGCGCGCTACCGCGCGGAATTCGGCGTGACACTGATGGAATGGCGCGCGCTCGCATTGCTGGACGACGGCACCGCGCTGTCCTTGCAGGAACTGGCGCGGCACGCGGCGCTGGACAAGTCGCAGATCAGCCGCGTGGTCTCGGCGCTGACGGCACGCGGCCTGGTCAAGCGCGGCGTGTCGAAGGCCGATGCACGCGCGGCGCACATCAGCCTGACGCCGGCGGGCGCGCGTATTCGCGCAGCCCTATTGCGCAGCGCAGCCGCACGCGACACCGCCTTCGCGGCCATTCTGACAGCACAGGAACAGCGCGTGCTGGACCACGTGATCCGCAAACTGACCGAGGAAGCGCGACGGCAATCAGAACCCGACTCCTGGGCCTGACTACTCCATCCGCGCGCCGGAAAACCGCACCAGCTCCGCATGGCGGCGCAGCTCAGCGGTCAGTTGGTCCGTCACCCCCT
This sequence comes from Alphaproteobacteria bacterium, assembly GCA_026400775.1. GTDB lineage: Bacteria > Pseudomonadota > Alphaproteobacteria > Acetobacterales > Acetobacteraceae > Rhodovarius. The sequence goes on from JAPLOK010000234.1 coordinate 5,061, forward strand.
GCGGCGTGCCGCCCATGATCTCCAGACCCTGTGCTTCGAGGCGCGGACGCGCCTCCGCATCCACCAAGATCTCATTGGTGATGCGGTTCATCGTGGCGATGATCGAGGCTGGGGTGCCGCGCGGAAACATCAGGCAGAACCAGGTGCCGAAGACGAGCCCCGGCATGCCAAGTTCGGCCATGGTCGGCACATCCGGCAACGCGGCGGCGCGACGATCGGACAGCACCGCGATCGGCGTCACCTGCCCCGCGCGCACCTGCGGCGCGGCACCCGTGATCAGGTTGAACATCACCTCGATACGGCCGGCGAAGAGGTCATTGAAACCCTGTGCAATGCCCACATACGGCACATGCACCATCTCGGTGCCGGTGGCCTGGCGATAGAGTTCGCCCGCCAGATGCATGGAACTGCCATTCCCCGAGGGACCGAAGGACAGCGCGCCCGGCCGCGCGCGCACCAGCGCAGTGAAATCGGCCAGGTTGCGCACGCCTAGCGCGTTGTTCACCACCAGGATGTTCGGAACGTTGCCGATCATCACGACGGGTTCGAAATCGCGCAGCGGGTCAAAGGGCAGGTCGCGATACATGGCCGGATGCGTCGCGAGCGTCCCGGCCCAGCTGTAGAGCATGGTGTAGCCATCGGGTGCCGCGCGCGCGGCGAGACCCGCGCCGACATTGCCATTGGCGCCCGCGCGGTTGTCCACCACCACGCGCTGCGGCAGGCGCTTGTCGTATTCCTGCGCGAGGATGCGCGCGATGGTGTCGGCGGTGCCGGCGCCACCGGCCGCGGGCACGATCATGCGGATGGGCCGGTCCGGCCAGCCGGATGGTTGCGCAAGCGCCGGCGTTGCGGCGAGGGATGCGAGGACGGCGCGACGTGAGGTCATGCGTCCAATATGACCATGCCGCGCGCATGATGGAAGCATCATGAGACTGGACAGCACTGGGGCCCGCCGCGAATGCTGCGCGGATGGGCGAGATGCGATTGGCCGTGCTGGGCGCGGGGGCTGTGGGGCCGGGAGTTGCGGCGCTCGCGGCCTCGCGCGGGCATGATGTGACGATCTGGTCGCCGAGTGGCGCGGGCACCGCAGGCGTTGATGGCGTGATCCATGCCGAGGGCGTGCTGGAGGGCAGTTTTGCGGTGCGCGTGGCGCCGATGCTGGAGGCGGCTTTGGCCGGCGCGGACGCGGCAATACTGTGTGTGCCGGCCTATGGTTTGGATGCGCTGCTGCCGCGCATCGCGGCCGTGATCCGGCCCAGCCTGCCGCTGCTGATAAGCCCCGCCGCATCGCTGGCGCCGCTGGTGGTCGAGGCGCTGATGGCGCGCCACGGGCCGCGCCGCGCACCGGTCGGCGCGCTGGCAACCACGCCCCTCGGCGGGCGGCGCATCGGTGCTGATCGCGTGCGCGTCGCGATGCTTCGCAGTGCCGTGGACATGGCCGCGGTGCCGGCTGCTGCCGCGCCGGAGATGGCCGCGCTGGCGCATGTGCTGTTCGGCAATGAATACCCCGTCGCGCGGGATGCATTGGCCGTCGCGCTGACCGGCTCCAACCCCATCATCCATGGCGTGCTGGCGCTGACCAATCTGACGCGGATCGAGCACCGAGAAGCCTGGCCGCAATACGCGATGATGACCGAGGCCGCATGCCGCATGATGGCCGCGATGGATGCCGAACGCGCAGCCCTGGCCGCGAGTTTTGGGCTGGTGGTGACGGACCTGCCGACCGCACTCTCGCGCGCCAACCGTATCCCGGTGGCGCCCATGCAAGAGATGGCGGCCGCGATCGCGGCCGGCCGCGGGGAGGTGCTGGGACCGACGGAGATCGGCAACCGCTACATCATGGAGGATGTGCCATTCGGTCTGGCCTTTTACCTCGCGCTGGCGGAGCCGCGTGGCGTGGCGATGCCGGTGACCGAGGCCTGCGTTGTTGCGCTGGAAGCGGTACTCGGAGCGCCCTTGCGCAACAATCCGCTGACCGCCCGGCTCGACCTGTCCGCATTGGATGCCGCATTGCTGCATGGCAGCAACCGCATGGACGACGCGGCAGCACAGTGACAAACTTCCCCCCGCAATGAACCAATCAACACCCATGGGACTGGCCGCGCTGGAAGCGGCCGTCCGGCGCGACATGGACATGCTGAACCTGCCGGCGAAGGACTGGGTCCCGCGGCGTGCGGGTGTCATCGATGTCATCGTGATCGGGGCAGGCATGAACGGCATCGCCGCGGCCGGCGCGCTCATCTTCAAGGGCATCCGCAACATCGCCGTGCTGGAGGAAAGCGCGCCCGGCCAGGAAGGCCCCTGGGTGACGACGGCGCGGATGGACACGCTGCGCTCGCCCAAGGCGCTGCCCGGCCCCTGCTTCGGCATCCCCTCGCTCACCTTCCGCGCCTGGTATGAGGCGAGCTTCGGGGCGGAGGCCTGGCAGGCGCTCTACAAGATCCACAACGCCAC
>JAPLOK010000061.1 GCA_026400775.1 Alphaproteobacteria bacterium
ATGAGTTCCTGCGCTGGGGCCAGTCGGCCTTCTCCAATTTCCGCGTCGTGCCGCCGGGCACCGGCATCTGCCACCAGGTGAACCTGGAATACCTGGCCCAGGTCGTCTGGACGATGGACGACGCCGGCGACACCTACGCCTATCCGGACAGCTGCTACGGCACCGATAGCCACACCACCATGGTCAATGGCCTGGGCGTGCTGGGCTGGGGCGTTGGCGGCATCGAGGCCGAGGCCGCCATGCTGGGCCAGCCCATCGCCATGCTGATCCCCGATGTCATCGGCTTCAAGCTGGTGGGTCAGGTGCGCGAGGGTGTGACCGCGACCGACCTGGTGCTGACGGTCACGCAGATGCTGCGCAAGAAGGGCGTGGTGGGCAAGTTCGTCGAATTCTTCGGCTCGGGCCTGGATCACCTCTCGCTGGCCGATCGCGCGACCATCGGCAACATGGCGCCGGAATACGGCGCGACCTGCGGCCTGTTCCCGGTCGATGCCGTGACGATCGACTATCTGCGCCTGTCGGGCCGCGAGGAACCGCGCATCAAGCTGGTGGAAGAGTATTTCAAGGCCCAGGGCATGTGGCGCGACGCGACCACGCCGGACCCGATCTTCACCGATACGCTGGAGCTTGATCTCTCCACGGTCGAGCCCTCGCTGGCCGGGCCGAAGCGGCCGCAGGATCGCGTGGCGCTGTCCGGCGTGGCGGTGTCCTTCGACCGCGATCTGAAGGCCGGCGTGATGGGCGTGCCGGGCGACCGCGCCGAGCTGCGCGTGCCGGTGGCCGGTGCCAATCACGACCTGGGCCATGGCGATGTGGTGATCGCGGCGATCACGTCGTGCACCAACACCTCCAACCCCTATGTGCTGGTGGCCGCAGGCCTGGTGGCGCGGAAAGCGCGTGCGCGTGGCCTGAAGCCCAAGCCCTGGGTCAAGACCTCGCTGGCGCCCGGCTCCCAGGTGGTGACGGACTACCTGAACGCCTCGGGGTTGAGCGCGGATCTGGACGCGATGGGCTTCCAGACCGTGGGCTATGGCTGCACCACCTGCATCGGCAATTCCGGCCCGCTGGAAGATGCGATCGTGGACGCGGTCGAGAACAACAAGCTCGTGGTCTCGGCCGTGCTCTCGGGCAACCGGAATTTCGAAGGCCGTGTGCACGCCAATGTGCGGGCCAACTACCTGGCCAGCCCGCCGCTGGTGGTGGCCTATTCGCTGGCCGGCTCCACGCGGATTGATCTCTCCACGCAGCCGCTCGGGACCGGTTCGGATGGCGCACCGGTGTTCCTGAAGGATATCTGGCCCAGCACAAAGGAAGTGCAGGACACGGTGCATGCTGTGCTCACACGCACCATGTTCCGCACCCGCTACGCCGATGTGTTCAAGGGGCCTGACCAGTGGCAGGTCATCAAGGTCGAGGCGGACAGCAACACCTATCGCTGGAATAGCGGTTCCACCTATGTGCAAAACCCTCCCTACTTCGAGGGCATGACGATGGATCCCGCACCCGTCGCGTCCATCAAGGGCGCTCGCGTGCTGGCGCTGCTGGCCGACAGCATCACCACCGACCACATCTCGCCCGCCGGTAATATCCGCAAGGCGTCGCCGGCCGGCGAATACCTGGTCGAGCACCAGGTGCGCCAGGCCGACTTCAACAGCTACGGCGCGCGCCGCGGCAACCATGAAGTCATGATGCGCGGCACCTTCGCCAATATCCGCATCAAGAACGAGATGCTGGATGGTGTCGAAGGCGGCATGTCCAAGCACTATCCCTCGGGCGATGTGGCACCGATCTATGACGTGGCCGAGCGCTACAAGGCCGAGGGCGTGCCGCTGGTGGTGTTCGGAGGCAAAAAATACGGCACCGGTTCCTCGCGCGACTGGGCGGCGAAGGGCACCTTCCTGCTGGGGATCAAGGCGGTGGTGGCGGAGAGCTTCGAGCGCATCCACCGCTCCAACCTGGTGGGCATGGGCGTGCTGCCGCTGGTGTTCAAGGACGGCGAGAGCCGCAAGTCACTGAACCTGCGCGGCGATGAGACCGTGGAGATCCTCGGCGTGGAGAACCTCTCCCCGCGCATGATGATGGACATGGACATCACCCGCGCCGATGGTTCCGTGACCAGGACGCAGGTGATGTGCCGCGTCGATACCGCCGATGAGGTGGAGTACTACAAGAACGGCGGCATCCTGCATTACGTGCTGCGGGGCATGGCCCGCGCGGCCTGACCACCGCGCCGCCAGCCCGGCCTTACGCCGCCGCCAGGTTCAGCCGGGCCAGGAATTGTTCCAATTCCTGCCGCCCGCCGGACTGGCCCCGCGTGACGAACAGCACCGCCACGCCATGCTCTGTGTGGCGGGAGATACGGGCATCCATGGCCGGCAGGCCCGGGATGTCCAGCCGCACCTCACGCCCCAGGGCGGGCCGGATATTCGCCCGCAGCTGTGCGCCGGTGAGCGAGATATCGATCAGGCGCAACTCATGCTGCGCGCCATCCACACTCAACTGACACGCGGCGTCGCAGGCATGGCGGATGCCGCCGCGCCTGTCGCGCAGGGAATCCAGGCTGCCGACGAAGCCGCCGACCTCGTCGCGAAGCGACATGGCCTGCCCGGCGAGGCTCGCTGTCTGGCCTGCGGCGTCGGATGCCGCCTGCTGCCCGCGCTGTGCCGCGCCGGACAGCGCCTGCATGCGTTGCGCGACATCGGCCCCCGCATCGGCCACCGAAAGGATGTCGTCGGTCAGGCTGCGGATCGCGTGCGCCTGCCCTTCGCATACGGTCACAATGCCATCTGTCGCGCCTCTGATATCGGCCACGGAGGCGGCAATGCGACCGATGCTGTCGCGTGCCGCGGTGCTGGTCTTGCGAACCTCCGCGATGCGCAGCGAGACCTCCTCGGTGGCCCGTGCGGTGCTCGCGGCCAGCTCCTTCACTTCGCCGGCGACCACCGCGAACCCCTTGCCGGCATCGCCGGCGCGCGCTGCCTCGATGGTGGCGTTCAGCGCCAGCAGGTTGGTCTGCCCGGCGATGCCGCGGATCGTCTCCAGCACGGCGCCGATGCTCTCGGCGACCGCGGCAAGTTCCTGCATGCGCAGGCGCGATTCCTCGGCTTCTCTGACCGCCCCGCTGACCTGGTGATTCGCCTTGGCCAACTCCGCGGTCACCGTTTCGACCGTGGCCAGCGCATCCTGCGCGGTGCTGGCCGTCGCACGCAGCCGCTCCGCTCCCTGATCGGAACTGGCGGATGCGCGAACCGCTTCCGCGCCAGTGTCCTGTGCAAGCGTCATCAAGCCCATATTCACTTCGCGGACTTCATCCACTGATCGCCCAAGCCCCTCCAGCACGCCGCCGATCACGCTGCTGAACTCACGGGTGCGCTCTTCGGCCGCGGCCGTTCGGCGGTCCTGCATGGCGCGCTCGGCGTCTCGGCTGGCCTGGGCATCGCGTGCCGCGATCAGGCTGTGGCGCAACCTGTCCAGCGCTGCTGCAATCCTGGCGATCTCGGGCGTGGGCCGGCGCACCTGGGCTGCAGCGTCCAATGCGCCGCCAGCCAGCCGTTCGGTTGCGGCCGCCAGTTCATCGGCCGGGGCAGCGACACGCGTGCGGATGAACCATACCAGCGACACAGCAAGGCCCACCGCCACTGACAGCAGCAACGCCGCGAGAATGATGTCGCGTCCGACATTGTCACTCTGGCTGCGCCAATAGGCCTGGCTATGTTCCGCCGCCTGGCGCGACAGCGTGGTGGCCAGTTCCAGCACGCGCGAGCTCTCGGTGAAGAAGGCATCGAAGGAGGTCGGCCATTGGCCGGGCCCGGCCGCGAGCAGGTTCTGCCGCAGGCCCATATAACCGCGCCACTCGCGCTGGAGGTTGGCAATGCCGGCCGCCAGCGTGGCGGGCATGCCGGGCGCGCCGGCCAGGGCTTCAAGCTCGGCCAGCCTGCGTGTCGCGGCGCCGTTGAATTCCTCCATCCGCCGCCGCGCGACCTCCGGCACCGCTTCGTTCAGCGCCAGAGCGATCGCCAGAAAGGTGCGGTCGCGGCCGCCATACTCGCGCACCGCCCAGCCCAGATGCTGCACCTGCTCGGCCTGCTTGATGAGGTTGGGCAGCATGTCGTCGGCCTGGCGCAAATGCCCCCGCCGCGCTTCGATCGCCGATATCAGCGCGGGCACTTCGGCCGACCAGCGGGCGGTGAAGGCGGCATCGCGGCCGGCGTGGGGGCAGGCTGCCCAGCGCGGCCAGGCGCTCCTCGACATAGGCCGCCAGCCGGGCGGCCTCCTCCGTGCGCAGCTGCCGCAGCCCAGCCAGGCCCTCCTGGAAGCCCGCGGCTGAGAGGCGCCGCTGCGTGTCGATCATGCGCCGGTGCGCGTCGGCCAGCGGCGTCGGCAGCGAGAGTGTCACCTGCACCAGGGAACGCTCGAGCGACAATTCGATCAGCGCCGTGCCTAGCCGCGCGGAGGTGGTGGTGATGCCCGCCTGGCGGTCCGCGGCGCGGCTGGCGCTGACCCGTTCCATCAGGAACATGAGTGCCAGCGCCACGGCGATGGCGGTAAGGGCGCTGGCCAGCAGCGCCGAGATGCGTGCGATCGTCATGGATGCAAGTGTTATTCTTCTGGTGTTAGCAGTTGCTGAACGCCCCTTCACATTTCGCCCATCCATGGCCAGTGTGTTGCCCAAACAGGAGGAACCACCATGCAACGCCGCGCGCTGCTCGCAGCCAGCCTCGCCACGCCGGCCATTGCCATCCCGGCGCTGGCGCAGGCCTGGCGCCCCGAGCGCCCGATCCGCGCCATCGTGCCCTTCGCGCCGGGCGGCACCACCGATGTCGTCGCCCGCCTGCTGGCCGAACCCACCGGCGCCATCCTGGGCCAGCCCATCGTGATCGAGAACCGCCCCGGCGGCGCCGCCGGCCTGGTCGGCACCGACACAGTCGCCAAATCCGCGCCAGATGGCCACACCATCCTGGTCAACAGCAACGCCCATGCCATCGCGCCCGCGCTGGTCGCGCGCATGCCCTTCGACCCCGTGGCGGATTTCGCGGGCATCAGCATGATCGGCCGGGTGCCACAGGTGCTCTGCGTCAATCCGCGGTTGCCGGTGACGAATCTGGCGGAGTTGCTGGCCCTGATCCGCGCCAATCCCGGGCGCTACCATTTCGCCTCGGCCGGCATCGGCACCGCGGTGCATCTGGGCGGCGAGATGTTCCGCGCGGTGAACCAGCTGGATATCGCCCCGGTGCATTATCGCGGCGGCGGCCCGGCCATGCAGGGCGTCATCACCGGGGACGCGATCTTCACGGTGGACCCCATCGCCTCGGCGCTCGGGCATGTCCGGGGCGGCAATGTGCGGGCGCTGGTGGTGGCCGGCGCCGAGCGCGCGCCGACCCTGCCGGACGTGCCCTCGGCCTCCGAACTCGGCATGCCGGAATTCGCGGTGGA
>JAPLOK010000396.1:0-14900 GCA_026400775.1 Alphaproteobacteria bacterium
GGCCTGGCGCTGCTGGCCGCCTGGTTCGATGCCGGGCCGGTGGTGGAATTCGCGCTGTGGGGCGTGTCGATCGCGGCCCTGGGCCTGGCCGGCTTCTTCGTTTTCCAGCGCAGCGGCGTGGCAGCGCGGGTCGAGGTCTGGCTGTTGCGGGCGACCGCCCGCTTCGGCGCGCCGCCGGAACTCGGCTTGCGCCCGGCGCTCAACGCCATATGGGGGCGCACCGGAGTGGTCGGCGGTAGTGTCTTCTGGCACCTGCTGGCCTGGATCGCTGGCGCGCTGGAAATCTGGCTCGCCTTGTGGTGCATGGGCATTGATGCCGGCTTTGGTACCGCGCTGATCCTCGAATCGCTCTCCCAGGCTTTGCGCGGGGCGGCTTTTCCTGTACCCGGCGCGATCGGCGTGCAGGAGGCAGGGCTGGTCGTGCTCGGCCGCCTGCTAGGACTGGAGCCCGAGGTCGCCTTGGCGTTGTCCTTCGTCAAGCGCGTGCCGGATGTGGTGATCGGCCTGCCCGCGCTGTGGGCCTGGCATGTGATGGAACGGAACTGACCAATGAGTGCTGTGCTGGAAACGCCGGTGGCTGAGACCACTGCCCCATGCCCGGTGAATTCCTGGAACGAATGGGACCCGCTGGAGGAGGTGATCGTCGGCCGCCTCGATGGCGCAACGATCCCGCCCTACCACATCAGCGTGACCTTCAACATGCCGAAGCTGGCGGCGAAGATGCACCGCTTTGTGGCGAGCCTGCGCTACCCCAGCTTTATGGTGAACCGCGCCACGCGTGAACTGGAAGGCTTTATCAGCCTGATGCAAGCGGAGGGTATCACCATCCGCCGCCCCGAGGCGATGAATCATTGGAAGAAGTTCCGCACGCTGAACTGGTCTTCGCGTGGCTTCACCATTGCCTGCCCGAGGGATGGCTATCTGGTGATTGGCGATGAAATCCTGGAAACGCCCATGGCCTGGCGGTCGCGCCACCAGGAACAGGATGCCTATCGCCCCCTGTTTAAGGAATACTTCCGCGCCGGCGCCCGCTGGACCAGTGCGCCACGCCCGCAGCTGACGGATGAGTTGTTCGACAACAACTACACCATCCCCGAAAAGGGCGAGCCGCTGCGCTATGTGGTCACAGAATTCGAGCCAGTGTTTGACGCGGCTGATTTCGTGCGCTGCGGCAGGGACTGGTTTTATTTCCTGTCCAACGTCACCAACAAGATGGGCGTGGAATGGCTGCGCCGGCATTTGGAGCCACGGGGGATTCGGCTGCATGAACTCCCCGGTATCTGCCGCCAGCCCATGCATATTGACAGCAGTTTTGTGCCTTTGGCGCCCGGCAAGGTACTGATCAACCCCGAATACATCGATATCGAGCGCCTGCCGCCCATCCTGAAGAAGTGGGACGTGCTGATCGCGCCGAAGCCCGACCCCGTGGTCGATGACTGGCTGGTGAAGGTGTCCATGTGCTCGCCTTGGATTTCCATCAACATCCTGAACCTGGACCAGAAGCGCATTGTCTGCGACGCCAGCCAACCAACTTTGCATAAGGCTCTGAGAGAATGGGGTTTTGAGCCGATGCCCATCCCTTTCATGACCTATGGCGCGTTCGGTGGAGCGTTCCATTGCGCCACTCTGGATGTGCGGCGCAGGGGGGGCTTGGAGAGCTATTTCTGAACCCCGAAAACTGTTCCGTTGTCGTGATGTCTGTGTCAGGCTGGCTTGACAGAGTGGCCCCGATGGCAACGTTAGCCTCCCCAATCGAGAGGACGTGACCTGCCGATGGCGGCCGAAAAAAGCGTGGAGAGCCTGAGCTTCGAAGAAGCCTTGGCGGAGTTGGAGGGCATTGTGCGCGGTCTTGAAACCGGCAAGGGCGATTTGGCGCGCGCCGTCGCGGATTACGAACGTGGTGCCGCGCTGAAGCGGCATTGCGAGGCGAAGCTTGCCGAGGCGGAAGCGAAGGTGCAGGCCATCACGCTCGGGCCTGATGGCCCCAAACTGCGCCCGGTGGAATGACGATGAACGTGGTGATGCCCAGCCTATCGCAAGCCTTGTCCGATGCTGCCACCGAGGTGGAGCAGGCGCTCGACGCCCTGTTGCCCATGGCCGAGGGCGATGAAGCCCGCCTGTTCGAATCCATGCGCTATTCCGCCATGGGTGGCGGCAAGCGCATGCGCGCCTTCCTGGTGCTGGAGGCGGCGCGGCAGTTCAATGTCTCGCGCACTTCGGCGCTGCGTGTGGCCTGTGCGATGGAGATGATCCACGCCTATTCGCTGGTGCATGACGACCTGCCGGCGATGGACAATGACGATCTGCGTCGCGGCAAGCCAACCAACCACAAGGCCTTCGACGAAGCCACCGCGATCCTGGCAGGCGATTCGCTGCAATGCCACGCCTTCACCGTGCTGGCCGAGGAAGACACCCACCCCGACCCGGCGGTGCGGATCGAGCTAGTGCGGATCATTTCGCGTGCCTCGGGCCCGCGCGGCATGTGCGGCGGGCAAATGCTGGACATGATGGCCGAACAGGCCACGGCGCCGCTGGATGAAGCCGCGATCGGCCGCTTGCAGACGCTCAAGACCGGCAAGCTGATCGAGGTGTCGGCCGATGCGGGCGCCGTGCTGGGCAAGGCCGGGTTGGCACAACGCCATGCTTTGGTGTCCTACGCGCGCGACCTGGGTGCGGCCTTCCAGATTGCCGATGATATCCTTGACGCCACCGTCTCCGTCGAGGAAATGGGCAAGGCCACCGGCAAGGATGCCGGCGCTGGCAAGGCCACCCTGGTTGGATTGCTGGGCCTGGAGCGTGCGCGCCTTCAGGCGGAGCGCCTGGTGGCGCAGGCGAAGGCGCATCTTGACGGCTTCGGCGACCGCGCGGGCATGCTGCGCGCGCTTGCCGATTACACCATTGCCCGGAGGCACTGACATGGACCGCCCCAACACGCCGCTGCTCGATCGCGTGCGCATCCCGGCCGACATGAAGAATTTTTCGGCGGATCAGCTGAAGCAACTCGCCGATGAGTTGCGGGCGGAAACCATCTCGACCGTGTCAGTGACCGGTGGCCACCTGGGCTCGTCGCTGGGCGTCGTGGAGCTGACCGTGGCGATCCACGCCACCTTCGACACCCCGCGTGACCGGTTGATCTGGGATGTGGGCCACCAGTGCTATCCGCATAAGATCATCACCGGCCGACGCGACCGCATCCGCACGCTGCGCCAGGGCGGCGGGCTGTCGGGCTTCACTAAGCGCAGCGAGAGCGAATACGACCCGTTTGGCGCGGCGCATTCCAGCACGAGCATTTCGGCGGGTCTCGGCATGGCGGTCGCGGCCGATCTGAAGGGTGAGGCCGACCGGCACTGCATTGCCGTCATCGGCGATGGCTCCATGTCCGCCGGCATGGCCTATGAAGCCATGAACAATGCGGGTGCGCTGAAGTCCAAGTTGATCGTCATCCTCAACGACAATGACATGTCCATCGCGCCGCCGGTCGGCGCGATGAGCGCCTATCTCTCTCGCACGATTTCCTCGCGCCCCTTCATGTCCATCCGCGACTTCATGGCGAAGATGGCCAAGAATTTCCCGGGCCCGATCGAACGCGCGGCCAAGCGCGCCGATGAATATGCGCGCGGGCTGCTGACCGGCGGTACGCTCTTCGAGGAACTGGGTTTCTACTATGTCGGGCCGGTCGATGGTCACAACCTCGACCACCTGCTGCCCGTGCTGCGCAACCTGCGCGACAGCCAGCATGAAGGCCCCTTCCTGCTGCATGCGGTGACGCAGAAGGGCAAGGGCTATGCGCCGGCGGAATCGTCTGGCGACAAGTATCACGGTGTGCAGAAGTTCAACGTCCTGACGGGCGAACAGCAGAAGGCCCCACCCGGCCCGCCGACCTATCAGAAGGTATTCGCGGCCTCGTTGATCGCCGAAGCCGAACACGATGACCGCATCGTCGCGGTGAACGCTGCGATGCCGTCGGGCACCAGCCTCGACATGTTCGCCAAGAAATTCCCCGACCGCTGCTTCGATGTCGGCATCGCCGAGCAGCACGCCGTGACCTTCGCCGCCGGCATGGCGACGGAAGGGATGAAGCCCTTCTGCGCGATCTATTCCACTTTCCTGCAGCGCGGCTATGACCAGGTGGTGCATGACGTGGCACTGCAGGGCCTGCCGGTGCGCTTCGCGATGGACCGCGCGGGGCTGGTGGGCGCCGATGGTGCCACGCATGCCGGCAGCTTCGACATCGCCTATCTCGGCTGCCTGCCGGGCATGGTGCTGATGGCCTCCGCTTGCGAGAACGAACTCAACGACATGATCGCGACGATGGCGGGCATCGATGATGCGCCGTCGGCCGTGCGCTATCCGCGTGGCGAAGGCTTCGGCCTAGCGCCCGTCGCCGCGCGCGGCACGCCCATGCAGATCGGCAAGGGCCGCGTTTTGCGCGAAGGCAGCAAGATCGCGATCCTCTCCTACGGTGCGCGCCTGCAGGAATGCCTGAAGGCGGCCGATGAACTCGCCACCATGGGCCTGTCCTGCACGGTGGCCGATGCGCGTTTCGCCAAGCCGCTGGACACTCAGCTTGTCGAACAACTGGCGCGCCACCACGAGGTGCTGATCACCATCGAGGAAGGCTCGCTCAACGGCTTCGGCGGGTTGGTGATGCATCATCTGGCGCATGCGGGCCTGCTCGATCGCGGCCTGCGCTTCCGGCCGATGACGCTGCCCGATATCTACATCGACCACGAGAGCCCGAAGAAGCAATACGACACCGCGCGGCTGAACGCGCCGCATGTCGTGGAGACCGCACTCGTCGCCTTGGGGCAGGAGGCGCTGAAGGCGCGGGCCTGAATGGCGCGGCTGCGCGCCGACCAGTTGCTGGTTGAGCGCGGCCTGGCCGAAAGCCGCACCCGCGCGCAGGCGCTGATCATGGCCGGCCTGGTGTTTTCCGGTCAGCGCCGCATCGACAAGCCGGGCGCCGCGCTGGCCACAGACACGCCGCTGGAACTGCGCGGGCAGGACCACCCCTGGGTGTCCCGCGGTGGCTTGAAGCTGGACCATGCTATCAGCCATTTCGGCCTCTCGACCGCGGGGCTGGTGTGCCTGGATGTGGGCGCCTCAACCGGCGGTTTCACCGATGTGCTGCTGCATCATGGTGCCGTGCGCGTGCATGCGGTGGATGTCGGGCATGGGCAGCTGGCATGGAAGCTGCGCAACGATCCGCGCGTGGTGGTGCGCGAGAAGTGCAATGCGCGCCACCTCACGACCGACGACATCGGCGAGCCCATCGCGGCACTGGTCTGCGATGCCAGCTTCATCGGCCTGCGCACCGTGCTGCCCGCGCCGCTGGTTTTGTGCGCGCCAGGCGCCTGGGCGGTGGCGCTGATCAAGCCGCAATTCGAGGTGGGGCCGAAGCAGGCCCCCGGTGGCGTGGTGCGCGATGCGGCGGTGCACGAAGCGACCTGCCAGATGATCCGCGAATGGTGGGCCGCACTGCCGGGCTGGCATGTGCTGGGTATCGAAGCCAGCCCGATCACCGGCCCCGAGGGCAACCGGGAATTCCTGATTGCCGCGCGGCTGGACCCGGCGGCAATCGCGCCTATGGTGCCTGACGACAGGATCGCGGAGAGGCAAGCTTGAACATCGACGATGTCATCGCCGAGCTGGCGCCCAGCCGCAGCTTCATCGATGTGGGCGGGCTGTGGGGCACGGTCAATGAGCGTGTCTCGGTAGCCAAGCTGGCCGGCGCCGCGCGGGCGACCATGTTCGATCTCCAGGCCCCCGGCAATGAATACTGGCGCGCCTTCGACGAGCGCTGCGCGGCGCGGGGTGTGACCGGCTATGCCTCGGTACATGGCGACCTGAACGACGATGCGGTGCTGGAGGCGCTGGGCCGCTTCGATCTCGTGCATTGCTCGGGCGTGCTCTACCATGTGCCCTCACCGATGCAGACGCTGGAGAAGCTCGCACGGTTGACCGGGCGACATCTGCTGCTCGGCGCCTGCACTGTGCCCGAGCGGATCGAGAATGCCGCCGGCAGCCTGGATTTCAGTGATGGGCGCATGCTGTTCATCCCGGCGCTGGATGGCCAGGCCAAGGCAGTGCTGGCCGCGCATTACGACATGCACAACATCAAGCTGCTGGGTGTGAACAGCGACGCAGCCTTTGGTTGGGGCGCGCCTGGCGCATGGGATTATGCCCCCTGGTGGTGGTTCTGGAGCGTAGGCACGGTGGCGCGCATGTGCGAACTGGCGGGTTTCCGCGTGACCCGGACCTTCGAGGCATGGCCGGGCCTGGCCCATTACCTAGTGTGCGAAACCGCCTGAGAGGAACTTCGATGCGTGACTTTCATTTCCCCGGCCGCAGCCCCGTGATCAGTGAGCGTGGCATGGCCGCGACCTCAATGCCGGCGGCCACGATGACCGCGCTCGACGTGCTGCGTGCCGGCGGCAATGCGCTGGATGCGGCGATCGCGGCCACCGCCGTGATGGGCGTGATCGAACCGCAAAGCACCGGTATCGGCGGCGATTGCTTCTGCCTCTACGCGCCCGCCGGCACCGGCGAAGTGATCGCGATGAACGGCTCCGGCCGTGCCCCCGCGGCGTCCACACCCGAGGCGCTGCGCGCCCGCCAGGTCAACGCGCTGGAGCAGACCAGCTCGCATGTGGTGACCATTCCCGGCGCCGTCTCCGCCTGGGCGAAGCTGAACGCGCGTTTCGGCCGCAAGGGCCTGGACGAACTGCTGGAGCCCGCCGCGCGCTTCGCCGAACACGGCTTTCACGTGCATGCGCGCGTGGCCACCGACTGGGCCGATGGTGCCGCGAAGTTGGCCCAGCACCCGGCCACCGCGGCGGCCTATCTGCCGGGCGGCCGCGCGCCCGCGCATGGCGATCGCATCGCCTTCCCCGCACTGGCGCGCACGCTGCGCGCCATCGGCAAGAATGGCCCCAAGGCATTCTATGAAGGCGCGGTGGCGGCCGACATGACGCGCACGCTGCAGGCGCTCGGCGGCCTGCACACTGAGGAGGATTTCGCGCGCGGCGACGCCGCCGAATTCGTCACGCCCATCCGCACGCGCTGGCGCGGCATGGATGTCTACCAATGCCCGCCCAACGGCACCGGTATCATCGCGCTGATGATGCTGAACCTGCTGGGCCGCCTCGACACGCCGGGGCAGGGTGCGATCAGCGCCGAGCGTTTCCATCGCCATATCGAAGCCGCGCGCCTGGCCTATCGTGACCGCGATGCCTTCATCGCCGACCCCGCGCAGATCGATGTGCCGGTCGAGAAGCTGCTCTCCACCGGCTATGCTGATGCTCTGGCCAAGCTGATCCGCGACGACGCCGCGATGCTGCTGCCGCCGGCCGGCGAGAGCGACCTCGCGCGCCACAAGGACACGATCTACATGTGCGTCGTCGATGAAGACGGCAACGCCTGTTCCTTCATCAACTCGCTCTTCGAGGGCTTTGGCTCGGGCATCACCGCGGGCGATTCGGGCGTGCTGCTGCACAATCGCGGCTTCGGTTTCCGGCTGGAGGAAGGCCACCCCAACTGCATCGGCCCGAACAAGCGGCCGATGCACACCATCATCCCCGGCATGGTGATGCAGGATGGCCAAGCGGTCATGCCCTTCGGCGTGATGGGCGGGCATTTCCAGCCGATGGGCCAGTCGCTGTTCCTGACCAACCACTTCGAATTCTGCATGGATGTGCAGGAGGCGCTGGACGCGCCGCGCCTGTTCCCGCGCCTGGGCAAGGTGCAGGTGGAGCGTGGGATCGATGCCGCGATCGTCGAGCGCCTGACGCGCCTTGGGCATGATTGCGAGCCGATCGCCAAGCCGCATGGTGGCGGCCAGGCGATCCTGATCGATCGCGCCCGCGGCGCGTTGATCGGCGGGTCCGATCCGCGCAAGGATGGCTGCGCGATGGGGTATTGAGCGATGACCGAAGCCTGCAACCTGACCGCCACCGAAGCCCGCCGCCTGATAGGCACGAAGAAGCTCTCGGCGGTTGAACTGCTGGACAGTTGCGTGTCGCGCATCGCGTCCGTGAACCACGCTGTCAACGCCATGACCGCCATGGACGTCGACGCCGCCCGCAGCGCAGCGAAAGCCGCCGATGCCGCCACCATGCGCGGCGACAGGCTTGGCCTGCTGCACGGCCTGCCGCTCGGCATCAAGGACCTCGAATCCACCAAGGGCCTGCGCACCACCTGGGGCAGCCCGATCTATGCCGACCACACCCCCGACCATGACGAGGGCATGGTCCGCCGCCTGCGCGAGGCCGGCGGCATCATCCTGGGCAAGACGAATGTTCCCGAATTCGGCCTGGGCGCGAATAGCCGCAACCTGGTCTGGGGTGCGACCGGCAATGCCTTCAACCCGGCCTATAACGCGGCCGGTTCATCGGGCGGCAGTGCGGTGGCGTTGGCCACCGACATGGTGCCGCTCGCCAGCGGTTCCGATACCGGCGGTTCCTTGCGCAACCCCGCCGCCTTCAACGGCATCGTGGGGTACCGCCCCTCACCCGGCTTGGTGCCTAGCGAGCGCCGCGGCCATGGCTGGAACGCGCTGTCCATCCTGGGCCCCATGGCGCGCAACGTGCCCGACCTCGCACTGATGCTGGCCGCCATGGCCAGCGATGATGGCGCCGACCCGCTGGCCTACACCTATCCGGGCTTGGCGCTTCGCGAACGCCCGGAGCTGTTCCATCCCGCACCGCCCGCGGACCTCTCCGCACTGCGCCTGGCCTTCACCGAGGATTTCGGCCTGGCCCCGACCGAATCCATCATCCGCCGCGCCTTCCGAAAGGTCGTGGCTGCGCTGGCGCCCATGTTTGCCACCGCCCATGAAGCCACCCCCGACGTCACCGGCGGCGACCGCGCCTTCGAGGTGCTGCGCAGCGCCGGCGTGCTGGCTGCGCATCTCGAGAAAACCCGCAAGACGCCAGAACTCTGCGGCCCCAACATGCACGCCAATGTGCAGGAGGGCCTGGGCTACTCCATGGCTGACAATGCCGAAGCGCTGACCGTGCAGACCCGTATCTACCGCAACTTCCAGGCCTTCTTCGCCCAGCATGACGTCCTGGTCTCACCGGCCATCACTTGCTCCCCGCGTCCCTGGCAGGAGCTGTACCCGGCCGAGATCGACGGCCAGCCGGTGCGCACCTACTTCCATTGGTTGAGCCTAGCCTACTACGTCACGCTCACCGGCCACCCGGCCATGTCCTTCCCGATCGGACGCGATGAAAAGGGCTTCCCCTTCGGCCTGCAGATCGTGGGTCCGCGCGGGGGCGATGCGCTGGTGCTGCGGGTCGCCGCCGCATTGGAGGCTGCTTTCGCGGGTGATGCCGAATTCGCACGCCCCACGCCAGACATCACGGCACTCGCCGCCGCCGGCCCGATCAGCGCCATGCCGCAATTCAAGAGCTGGGGCTGAATCCCACAACAGCCCCGTTCACTGCCACACCATCGGCCTGAACGGCGCATATCACCGCGCCCGTTTCGATCACGGCCTGCACCGCCAGCAGCACGCGCAGTTCGAAATCCGGGCGCGGAATCGGTACCGCGGGCGCGGCGGCCGGCGCCTCCAGCGCGATGGTGGCCCGGCCTTTGGCCACCGCCTCCAGCACCGGCATGAGCGCGTGCATCACCTGCGCAGGTTCCGCCTGATCCACCGCCGCCGGGCGCAGCAGCAGCGTCTGCGCCTCGATCAGCAGGCGCAGTGCATGCATAGAGCGCAGGGCGCGTTCGGCACGCTGCTGCTGACGCTCATCGGCCGCGGCGGCGCGCTGCATCAATTCCAGATTGCCCTGGGCCGCCGTTAGCATGTTGTTCGCTGCGTGCTTCACGGCGCGTGCCACGCCGTATCGTGTTTCATCCAGTTGCATGCGAGTCCTGCTTCCTAAACCCGATGCTGGGCGAATTCATCCCGCGCGACAAGCATGCCGGTTGTGCGCCCGCCCCGCGCTTGCCAAGCTTCGCCCATGCCTGATGCCGCCATCCTCTCCCGCCTGCGCGCCGCCATCGATGCGGGCTTCGACACGCAGGTGACATTCCTCGCCGAGATCGTACGCTTCCCGAGCCTGCGCGGGCGCGAAGCGCCCTTGCAGGATTTCCTCGCCCGCCAGATGGCCGCACGCGGCTGGGCGGTGGACCGTTTCAGCCTGGCCGATGTTCCGCTCGCCGCGCATCCCAAGGCCAGCCCTATGGTGGATGTGGATCCAGCCGGTTCCATCCAGGTCGTCGGCACCGCGCGTGCCAGCCGCATGGCGGGCAGGTCGCTCATCATGCAGGGCCATATCGACGTCGTTCCCGAAGGCCCGCTCGAGATGTGGACCCACCCGCCCTATGCCGCGCATATCCATGATGGCTGGATGTATGGCCGCGGCGCGCATGACATGAAGTCCGGCGTCGCCTGCATCTTCGCCGCCATGGACGCGCTGCGCACCGCGGGCCTGCGCCCCACCGCCGACATTCACATACAGACCGTCACGGAAGAAGAAAGCACCGGCAATGGCGCGCTGGCCACGCTGCTGCGCGGCTATCGCGCCGAGGCCGCGCTGATCCCCGAACCCACTGGCGGCACCATCACCCGCGCGCATACCGGCACGCTGTGGTTCCGCCTGCGCGTGGCCGGCGTGCCCGTGCATGTCGCGGTGGCGCAGACCGGTAGCAACGCCATCATGTCCGCCTATACGCTGCTTCAGGCGCTCTATGCCCACACTGCCGAGGCCAACAAGGCGGCGCGCGAGCACCCCTGGTACCGGGACATCGACAGCCCCATCAAGTTCAACCCCGGCATCATCCGCGGCGGTGATTGGGCCAGTTCCACGCCTGCCTGGTGCGAGGTGGACTGCCGCATCGGCCTGCTGCCGGGCCAGGATGTCGCGACCGTGCAGCGCGCGGTGGAGACCGCCGTGGCGGCTGCCGCGCGCGCCGACGCCTTCCTCGCCAACAACCCGCCCAGCGTGACCTGGCACGGCTTCCTGGCCGATGGCTATGTGCTGGAACCGGGCAGCGAGGCCGAGCGGATGCTGGCCAGCGCGCACAACGCCGCCTTCGGTGCGGACATGCCCGCGCGCATCACGACTGCGGTGAACGATACCCGATTCTACGGCCTGTATTTCGGCATCCCTGGCCTGTGCTACGGCCCAAAGGGCGAAGGGGCGCATGCCTTCGACGAACGCACCAACCTCGCGCATATGAAGACAACAACCCTGGCCATGGCAGCCTTCATCGCCGATTGGTGCGGGGTGGAGGAGCTTCCATCATGAAGCGCCGTTCGCTCTTCGCCGCCATATTGGCAATGCCCGCTGTGGCGCAGGAATCCTGGCCGTCGCGCCCCATCCGCATCATCGTGCCCTTCGCGCCGGGTGGCTCCTCGGACGTGCTGGGGCGGCTGATACAGCCGGGCATGCAGGCCGCACTGGGCCAGCCTGTGGTGGTCGAGAACCGCGCCGGCGCAGGCTCCATGCGCGGCGCCGAGTTCACCGCGCGTGCGCCGGCGGATGGCTATACGCTGCTGCTGGCGGACCTGCCCTTCGCGGTATTGCCCGCCATCCAAGACCGCGTGCCCTATCACCCGCTGGATGATTTCGAGCGCGTCTCACTGATCGGCGTGGCGCCCTTAATGATGTTCGGCGCGAACAATGTGCCCGCGCGCAGCATCCAGGAATTCGTGGCGCTGGCCCGCGCGCGGCCGGACCACATGAATTACGGCTCCGGGGGCGTTGGTGCGGCCTCGCATCTCTCCGGCGAATTGTTCCAGCGCGCGACGGGCACGCGGCTGACGGAGGTGCCCTATCGTGGCGGTGGGCCCGCGATGCAGGATTTGGCAGCGGGCAATGTGAATGCCGTCTTTGTCACGCTGGCCTCGGCGCTGCCGCAGGTGCAGGCGGGGCAGGTGCGCGCGCTGGGCGTGATGGGCAGTGAACGCCTGGCGGCACTGCCAGATGTGCCCACCTTCCGCGAGGCTGGCTTCGACCTGGTGGCTGAGCATTGGTGGGGCCTGATGGCGCCCGCGCGCACGCCGCGCGCGGTGGTCGAGCGCATCGCGGCAACGCTTGCGCAGGTGATGGCCTCCGCCGAGATGGCGCCGCGCCTGGCCGCCTTGGCGGTGCTGCCGCGCGCCACTGGTCCGGCCGCTTTCGATGCGCTGGTTCGTGCTGACCTGACACGCATGGCTGAGATTGCGCGCGCGCAGAATATCCGCGCGCAGTAGGCTTCGCGCGCCGGCGCATCAGCGGTCCGTGTTGCCGCCCAGCCCGCTCACGCTGATGCCTTGGCGCGGAGCATCAGCCAGCATACTGCCGCGCCAGCCGCTTTCCGCATCGAGCAGGGCGATCTGTTCGCGCAGTTGGCTCATTGCGATCGCCGACATCGGCAACCCGCCCATGTCGGAAAGGCGTTCGACCGGCGGCAAGGGGCCATCGCGCGTCACCACCCGCAGCGCCCGATCGGCTGCCGGCGCATCATTGGCCTGCAGCGCCCGGCGCGCTGCCATCAACGCGGCGATGGCGCGCTCGGGGGCCACGTCATCGGCCATGCCCAGTGCGTTCCGTGCTTCGCGCCGTCCGGTCTGTAGCTGGAAGCGGAGCGATGTGGGGGCCGCCGCGAAGCGCGGGTCCTGCGCCACCTGCACCGTGAGGTGCTCCAACCGCGCCATGGCCAGTGCCATATCCGCCGGCCGGCCGGTCAGCGCGCGGCCGCCATCGCCGAACGCCTGTTGCGCGGCGAGTGCCATGCCGCGCACCGGGTCGCCCTGCGCCGCAAGCCCGGCGGGCAGGGGCGCGGGCCTTTCGGTCAGTTCCGCGCAGCCGGCGAGTGCCAGCAGGACCAGCGCCGAGCGTTTCACAGGTGTGGCGAGCCAGCACCGATCTCGCGGTCGCGCTGCACATCCTGGTTGCGGATGAGTTGCTGCGCCGCGGACGCCGCCTGCGCGCTGGCCGGCAGCGAGGGCAGGGCGGAGAGCCGCACGACGCTCGCGCGGCCATCGGGGAAGGCGGCAACGGGCAGGGCGGCCGCCGCGGCCGCCATATCCTGCGCGACCAACGCGCTGGCTGCTGCATAGAGCGCGTCGATGACGAGCTGCGGCGGCGCATCGGGCGTGATGCCGATGGCGCCGCGCAATTCGGTGCGCGCGGCGGCCAGCTGGAAACCGCCATCGGACATGCGGCCCAGACGTGGATCATGCGCCAGGTTCACCGCCAGGTATTCGATGTTCGCGACAGCCCGCGCGGCGGTGGCTGGATTGGCAAGGCTCGCCTGGTTATTGAACACATAGGCGGTGGTCAGCACCGCGCCGCGCAATGGGTCGCCGGCACCTTGCGTGGCGCCGGGCGGCAGTGACGCGGTGGGGCCGGGGGCCACAGGCGCGCAGGCCAGCAGCGGCAGCAGGGCAAGGGTGGCAAGCATGGGTCGCATGGAAAGGCTCCTTCGCCGTGGAATGTGTGCCCGGATACGGGCGCGCGCAACGGCTGGATGCAACGGCTACAATGAATTGCGGTGTCGGTGAGCAAGCTCGACGTAATGCGTGGCGGTGCGGTCGAAATTGGCGCGCGCCTCGGCGTCCAGCAGGCGGACGAATTTGGCGGGGTTGCCCATCCAGAGCTCCAGCGGGCCAACGCGCTTGCCGGGCGGCAGCACCGAGCCCGCGGCCAGCACACCGCCGGCCTCGACCACGGCGCCGTCGAGCACGGTGGCGCCCATGCCGATGAAGGCGCCATCCTCCAGTGTGCAGGCATGGATGATGGCGGCGTGGCCGACGGTCACGTCATCGCCGATCAGGGTCGGGAAACGCGCGGAGGCGACATGGATGATGGTGCCGTCCTGGATGTTCGTGCGCGCGCCGATGAGGATGCGGTTGGTGTCGCCGCGCAGGACGCAATGGTACCAGATATTGGCGCCGGGCCCGATCGTGACGTCGCCAATCACGGCCGCCGTGGGTGCCACCCAGGCGGTCGCGTCCACGACGGGCAGGCGCCCCTCGAAGGGGTAGAGGGGGCTCACGCGGTCAAGCGCGTTTCGCATGACTGGCTCACGCGGCAAGCCGCGTTTCGACCGGAACGCCGAGCATCAGGCCGAGATTCTGCACAGCCGCGCCGGATGCACCCTTGCCCAGATTGTCATAGCGCGCGACCAGCAGCGCCTGGCGCCGCGCCTCATTGGCATAGACGCGCAGTTCGATGCGGTTGGTGTTGTTCAGCGCCTGGGGTTCGAGGCGGTCCTTCGCGTCGCCGGCCATCACGGTGACGAATTCGCTGCCGGCATGGTGCGCGGAGAGGCAGGCCAGGATGTCGGCGCCGGTGACGCGGCCGGGCAGCATGTCCAGGTGCAGCGGGATGGAATCGAGCATGCCTTGCGCGTAGTCGGCGACCGAGGGGATGAAGATGGGCCGGCGGGTCAGGCCGGAATAATGCTGCAGTTCGGGCACATGCTTGTGCTCAAAGCTGAGGCCATAGAGTTCGAAGTCATTGCCGGTGCGCGCTTCATAGTTGGCGATCATCGCCTTGCCGCCGCCGGTGTAGCCCGAGACGGCGTTGACGCTGATAGGCAAGTCGCGCGGGATGATCCCGGCCTCGACCAGGGGGCGCAGGAACAGGATCGGGCCGGTGGGGTAGCAGCCGGGTACGGCCACGCGCTTGGCCGCGCGGATCGCGGCGGCCTGGGCGGGCGAGATTTCCGGCAGGCCATAGACCCAGTCCGGGTGGATGCGGTGCGCCGTGCTGGCATCCAGCAGGCGCGGCGCCTTGTCGCCCAGCGTGGCCGCCAGCGCCGCACTCTCCCGCGAGGCGTCATCCGGCAGGCACAGGATGACAGCATCCACCTCGGCCATCAGCGTGCGCTTGGCGTCGGGGTTCTTGCGGTCGGCATCGGACAGGGAACGCAGCGCGATATGCGGCAGGCGCGCCAGGCGA
>JAPLOK010000396.1:14923-17413 GCA_026400775.1 Alphaproteobacteria bacterium
TGTGCTGCCATTGGAAGGGAATGGGGTGGAAAAGCAAGAAGGGCGCCCCTTGCGGGACGCCCTTCCGATCAACTCGCCGTTTGGCGGGCGCCAGGCCCGCCCGCGCGGCCTTAGCGCTTGCTGAACTGGAAGCTGCGTCGCGCCTTCATCTTGCCGTACTTCTTGCGCTCGACCGCACGCGGGTCGCGCGTCAGGAAGCCGGCCTTCTTCAGGATGGAGCGCAGGTCAGGCTCATAATTGCACAACGCGCGGCTAATGCCGTGGCGCACCGCGCCTGCCTGGCCCGAAAGCCCGCCGCCGGCGACAGTGCAGATCACGTCGAACTGCTGGTAACGATCGGCCACCAGGAAGGGCTGGGTTATGATCATCCGCAGCACGGGGCGGGCGAAATACTTGCTCGCCGGCTTGTCGTTCACGGTAATGGTGCCCTTGCCGGGCTTCACCCAGACGCGGGCGACGGATTCCTTGCGCGAGCCGGTCGCGTAGGAACGGCCCTGCGCGTCGCGCTTGGGTTCGCGCTTGATGGCATCGGACACGGCCGCGGCCGGGGTGCCGGCGACGAGGCCCTTGAGATCAGCGAGGGATGTTGCGGAGGTTTGTTCGGACATGTTCAGACGATCTTGTTCTTGCGGTTCATGGCGCCGACATCCAGGGCGACGGGCTGCGCGCCGGCATGCGGATGCGCGGCACCAGCATAAACGTGCAGGTTCTTCATCTGCTTCCGGCCGAGCGGGCCGCGGGTGATCATGCGTTCAACCGCCTTCACCACCACCTGGTCCGGGTTCTTGCCGGCCAGACGGTCCTTGAAGGAACGCTCCTTGATCCCGCCGGCGAAGCCGGTGTGGTAGTAGAACACCGCGCTTTCGGCCTTGTTGCCAGTCACGCGCACCTTCTCGGCGTTGATGACGATGACGTGGTCACCGCAATCGACATGCGGGGTGAAGCTGGCCTTGTGCTTGCCGCGCAGGCGGTTGGCGATGATGGTGGCAAGGCGCCCGAGGACGAGGCCTTCGGCATCCACCACCACCCAGGCCTTCTGCACATCGGCAGGCTTGATGGAACGGGTTTGCGTGCTGAGCATTGGTCTTTCGCCGAGTAGGAAGGTGACCGTCAAGCCTTTCTGATGGCGGTATCATAATACCGCAGCTGGCGAAGAATCCTTGCGCCGCCAGGCCTGCCCCGCCAGGCTGCCGCAAAACGACGGGAGGTCCGCATGTCCATCCATCGCCGCGTCTTGTTGATGGCGCCGCTCGCAGCACCCGCCTTGGCGCAATCCTGGCCGGCGGGGCAACAGGTCTCGCTTGTCATTCCCTATTCGGCCGGCGGCGCCTCGGATGTTGTGGGGCGCATCATTCAAGGCGGGCTGCAGAAGCTGGGCGGGACGATCATCCTTGAGCACCGCCCCGGCGCCACCACCACGCTCGCAGCGCGGCATGTGAAGGCAGCACGGCCGGATGGCAACACGCTGTTCATGGGGACCATCGCCACCTTTGCTTTGGCGCCCAATTCCTTCCGCAACCCAGGCTATGATCCGCTGGCCGATTTCACGCATCTGACCGAGGTCGTGGAATCCATCTCGGTGCTGGTGGCGCATCCGCGCTGGCAGAGCCTGGCGCAGTTGCTGGAGGCCGCGCGAGCCAGGCCCGGCCAGCTCTCCTATGCCAGCTGGGGCGTGGGCAGCACGGCGCATCTGCCGATGCTGGAACTGCTGGGGCGCGCCAATGCCGACATGCTGCATGTTCCTTATAACGGCGCACCGCCGGCGCTGACCGACACTATCGCCGGCCGCACCGATGCGATGATCGTGCTGCTGGCCGCGGGCCGCGCCCAGATCGAGGCCGGGCGCGTGCGGCCACTGGGCATGGTCAGCGGCGCGCGTACCGATTCGCTGCCCGGCGTGCCCACGATCGCCGAGCAGGGCTTCGAGGGTTTCCGCCATTCCGGCTGGTTCAGCCTGCAAGCCCCGCCCGGCCTGCCGGAGGCGCTCGCCGAACGCATCCGCGCCGCGATGCGCGAGCAGCTGGCCGACCCCGAGGTGCAGCGCATCTGCGCGCAGAACGGGCTGGCGCCGACGCTGCCCGAACGCCAGGGCGAGGCGCCGATGCGCGCGCGCATCACGCTTGAGCTGGTGCAGTTCCGCGAGCTGATGGCGCGGGCAGGCTTGCAGCCGGAGTAGCGCAAGCCGCGCATCGGACGCAGACTGCGCGAATGACGAACGAACCCCAGGGCTTGGCCCGCAATGCCTCCAACTATGGCGACCGGGAGCTGGCGCTGTATCTGCGCCGCTCCTTCGCCGCCTCGATGGGCTATTCGCGCGATGCGCTGTCCCGCCGGACGGTGGGCATCGCGGATACCGCCTCTGACCTGAACAATTGCCACCGCTCCATCCCCGATCTGATCGAGGCGGTGAAGCGCGGTGTCATGCTCGAAGGCGGCCTGCCGCTGGCCTTCCCGACGGTGTCGCTGTGCGAGCCGTCACTCACACCCTGC
>JAPLOK010000186.1 GCA_026400775.1 Alphaproteobacteria bacterium
CGGTTCTTGTGCTGGGATTTTTCCTCCTGCATCGCGACCACGGTGCCGGTCGGGATGTGGGTGATGCGCACGGCGCTGTCGGTCTTGTTGACGTGCTGGCCGCCGGCGCCGGAGGCGCGATAGGTGTCGATGCGCAGATCGGTCTCGTTGATCTGCACATCCACCTCTTCGGCCTCGGGCAGCACGGCCACGGTCACGGTGGAGGTGTGGATGCGGCCCTGGCTTTCGGTGGCCGGCACGCGCTGCACGCGGTGCACGCCGCTTTCGAATTTGAAGCGCGCGAAGACGGCGCGGCCCTCGATTTCCGCGGTCGCACCCTTCACGCCGCCAAGTTCGTTCTCGTCATAATCCAGCATGGTCCAGCGCCAGCCGCGCGCCTCGGCATAGCGCTGATAGGCGCGGAAGAGTTCGGCGGCGAAGATGCCGGCCTCATCGCCGCCGGCGGCGGGGCGGATTTCCAGGATGGCGCTGCGTTCATCGGCTTCGTCGCGCGGCAAGAGCGAGAGGCGCAATTCGCGCTCCAACCCCGGCAGGCGCGCGTTCAGCTCCTGCAACTCGGCCTCGGCCAATTCGCGCATCTCGGGGTCGTCCAGCATGGCGGTCGCGTCGCGCTGCGCACGCTCGGCCTCGCGCAGGGCCGCGATGCGCGCGACGATCGGCTCGATCCCCGACAATTCGCGTGACAGCGTGGCCACCTGCGAGCCTTGCGCGGTTTCCAGCAGGGCGCGCAATTCCTCGGCGCGGCGGGTGATCTGATCCAGTCGTGCGGCAAAACCACTCATGTCCTGGGCGGATGCCAGCGGGGGGCGCGCATGGCAAGGTCAGTGAACCAGCATCTCCCCTGTGAGCAGCGTGGGGCGCAGTTCCATCAGCGCGTCCAACAGGCCGCACATCGCGCGGTAGCGATGCGCCTGACCCATCACCCAGGGTGTGAGCATCAGGGTCAGCACCCGGCCGCCTTCCTCACGCAGCCGCGCGGCCGCGTCCGCGATCTGGCAGCCAAATTGCGCGGTCGTTTGCTGTTGTTCGTACAGGCAGCGACGGTCGGACAACTCCCAGGCCATGGGCAGATGAACCAGCGGCCCCGCGCGCGTGGTTATCGCGAAGGGCATGTCGTCATTGATCCAGTCGGCGCACCAGCTGAAGCCCGCCTCGACCAGCAGGTCGGGTGTGACGGCGGATTGCGAATGCCCCGGCGAATGCCAGCCGCGCGGCGCGGTACCGAAGCCGGCCGCCAGCGCATCGCGCGTGCGGGTGATGATGGCGCGCTCCTCGGCCTCGGGGCGCGCGCTGTGCAGCGCCTGGCCCATATCCCAGCCGGCCGCCATCACCTCCCAGCCGCGCGCGGCGATATCGGCGGCCAGCGCGGGGTAGCGGCCCGGGATGCAACCGCTGACGGCCGCGGTTGCGCGCAGGCCGCGTTCATCCAGCGCGCGCATGATTCGATAGATGCCGACACGGTTGCCGTAGTCGCGCTGGGTATAGTCCCAGTAGGAAGGGTAAGGCCGCTCCATCCCGCCGGGAATCGCCACCGGCCCGCGCGGCATGTCCATCGGGAAATGTTGTATGGGCACCACGATCCAAAGGCCAAGGCCGGGCCAGCTGCCGCGCGGTGGCGGACGCCGATGGACGAAGCGGTCATGGTCCAGCCGCGGCCCGCGCAGCGGGTATTCCAGGTATCGCGGATCGAGCGTCATGCCGGCGTGCCCTGTGCGATCCAGGCCTCGAATTCCGCCAGGTGGTGATCGATGAAATGCCGCGCGATCTCGCGCCCCGTGGCCAGCCATACATCCGGTTGCGCCGCGATGTGCCCCAGCACCCGGTCTAGCCCGCCGATGCGATGCGGCGCGCCGACGATGTAAGGATGGATCGGCAAGCACAGCACCGTGTCGCCCTCGGTGCGCAGCTGCTCGAACTGCGCCAGCACGACATCGACCCATTCATCGGCGGTTGCGTTGCGCAGCACGAATTGCGGCACGTCATTGACCTCCAGCGAATAGGGAATGCTGATGAGCGGCCGGCCGGAACGGGTACGCACCGGCATCGGCTGGTCGTCATGCAGCATGTCAAGCGTGTAGAGGATGCCCTCCTCCGCCAGGATATGCTGCGTCAGGTCGTCATTGGACAACGCCGGTGAGAGCCAGCCGTCCAGCCGCTGGCCGGATGCACGCAGGATGGTCTCGCGCACATCGCCGATCAGCGCGCGCTGCTGCGCCTCGTCCATTCCGTACATGTAGCGCGTGTTGTAGACGCCATGGCTGAACAGCTCCCAGCCCAGCTCGCAGCAGCGCGCGATGATGTCGGGGAACATGTCGCAGACCGCGACATTGAGGCTGACCGACCCGCGTACGCCATGCCGCGCCATGACATCGGCCATGCGGTCGAAGCCCGCGCGATTGCCATAGTCGCGCCAGGAATAGGCCAGCACATCCGGCGTGGGCCGGAACCATCCGCCGCGCATCGGGTTGGCCGGTGGGTCGAGCTCGTAATGCTCGATATTGGGCACCACCCAAACGGCGATCCGCGCGCCCCCCGGCCAGTTGATGCGCGGGCGACCACGATAGGGCGCGAAGTCGTAATGGCCGGGCTCGGCCTGCATCGGGCCTTTCGCCTCGCCGGCGCGCGCGAGCAATGCCATGATCATCCCCTATGCTGCACGCGCAGCCTGCCACGCCACAACGCAAGGGGCCAAGCATGCCGACACGCCGCGCCATCATTGCAGGCAGCCTGGCCACGCCGGCCCTCGCGCAAGCCTGGCCGAGCCAGCCGATCCGCCTGATCGTGCCCTTCGCCGCGGGCGGCGCCACTGACATCTTCGCGCGCATGATCGCCGAGCGGCTGTCCACCTCCCTGCCCGGCCGCGCGGTGGTGGAAAACCGCCCCGGCGCGGGTGGCGCGATCGGCGCGCAGCAGGCGGCGCGCGCGGCCCCGGATGGCTATACGCTCCTGGTCGTCACCTCGTCCCACACCATCGGCGAGACGCTGATGCCCAACCGCGGCTATGTCCTGGCGCGGGACCTGCGCGGCGTGGCGGCGTTCAACGCCTCCGCACTCGCGATCACAGCGCACCCTGCCCTGCCCTTCCAGGATCTCGCGGGGCTTCGCGCCCATGCGCAGCGCAACCCAGGCGCGCTGTCCTATGGCACCACCGGCAATGGCACGGTGAACCATCTGGTCGGCGAATTGCTGCGCGCGCAGGCGGGCATCGACTGGGTGCATGTGCCCTATCGCGCGGGGGCTGAGGCCCGCAACGACCTGATTGCCGGCCGCCTGCCGCTGATGATCGACCCGGTGACCAATGCCGCCGAACTGGTGCGCGACAATCGCGCGCGGGCAATTGCCGTCACCACCGTTTCCCGCAGCGCCGCCCTGCCCGAGACGCGCAGCATCGCCGAACAGGGCATTGCGGGTTTCGATGTCGGCATCCTGATCGGCATGGTGGCGCCGGCCGCCATGCCCGATGCGCTGGTGGCGCGGTTGAACGGGGCGGTGCGCGCCGCATTGCCGGAACTGGCCGCATCCTGGCGCGCGCAGGGCGCGGAGCCGCTCTCGCTGGACGCCGAGGCCTGGTCGGCGCTGCTGGCCGCCGATGCCGCGCGCTGGGCGGAGGTGATCCAGCGCGCCAATATCCGCTTGGAATGAGCGCCGCTTCTTCGCGCCATTGGCACTTCCCATGGGCAGGCGCGCGCGCATCGGGCTAAACAGCCGCCCATGAACGCCATCACCCGCCCGAGGCTAGCCGAAAGCCGGCTTGCCAAGCGCCTGCGCCAGAACATCCAGGGCGAGGTGCTGTTCCATCCCGCCGATCGCGGCCGCTACGCGACCGATGCCTCCATCTACCAGGTGATGCCGGTGGGCGTGGTGGTGCCGCGCACGATCGAGGATGTGCAGGCGGCGATGGAATTGGCGCGGGAGGAAGGCGTGTCCGTGCTGGCGCGTGGCGGCGGCACATCGCAATGCGGGCAGACGGTGAATGCTTCGCTGGTGCTGGATTGCTCACGCCATCTGCGCAATGTCATCAGCGTGAAGGGCGACACGGCCCGCGTGCAGCCCGGCATAACGCTGGGCGCGTTGAACGAGGCGCTGAAGCCGCATGGCAAATTCTATCCGGTGGACCCTTCCACCTGGCAGCGCTGCACCATCGGCGGCATGGCGGGCAACAATTCCTGCGGCAGTAAGTCCATCCGCTACGGGCTGATGGCCGATAATGTGCAGGGCATCGACGCGCTGCTGGCTGATGGATCGCGCCATTATTTCGGCGAGCGCGAGCCCAACACCGATCTGGTCGCGCGGCTGCATGCGCTGGGTGAGCGCGAAGCCGCCGAGATCGCCAAACGCTTCCCCGCGCAGCTGCGCCGCGTGGGCGGCTACAATCTGGATGCGTTGACGCCGGATGCGCGCGCGAATGGCCGGGGAAACCTTGCCCGGCTGCTGGTGGGCAGCGAGGGCACGCTGGCCTTCTCCGCCGCACTCGACCTCAAGCTCTGGCCGATCAAGCCGCGCAAGGTGGTGGGCATCTGCCAATTCCCCACCTTCCGCCGCGCCATGGAGGCCGCGCAGCATCTGGTCACGCTGGACCCCGAGGCGGTGGAGCTGGTGGACCGCACGATGATCGATCTCGGTCGCTCCATCCC
This sequence comes from Alphaproteobacteria bacterium, assembly GCA_026400775.1. Classification (GTDB taxonomy): domain Bacteria; phylum Pseudomonadota; class Alphaproteobacteria; order Acetobacterales; family Acetobacteraceae; genus Rhodovarius. The sequence goes on from JAPLOK010000186.1 coordinate 4,635, forward strand.
GATCTATCGCGCGACCATTGACCAGATGGTGGTTGGCGAACCGGACAGCCTGTTGATCGTGGAATTCCATGGCCATGAGGACGCGCCGCTTTTCGCCGCGCTGGAACGCCTGGACGAGATGATGGCCGATCTTGGCCTGCCCGGCGCCGTGGTGCGCGCGACCGACGCCGGTTTCCAGGCCCGCATCGCCGAGGTGCGCGAGGCCGGGCTGAACATCATGA
>JAPLOK010000289.1 GCA_026400775.1 Alphaproteobacteria bacterium
CGCCTTGCTATGGTTCGCGGCTTGTGAGGCGGGCGTCGCGCTCTGCGCCATCGTGTCCAAGCCCTTCCTGTATGACTTCCTGGCGATCGGCCTGGCGGATGACATCCAGTCGCCCTTGGCGATCTTCGCCATCTGCTTCGCGGGCCTGGTGATCCCGACAACACTGATGGGCGCGTCGCTGCCGCTGCTGGCGCGCGCGGTGACGATCAGCCTGGAAACGGCGGCCAGCCGCATCGGCGCCCTCTACGGCCTGAACACGCTGGGCGCGGGCCTGGGCGCATTGCTGGGCGGCTGGTTCATCCTGGGCAATCTGGGCTTCCCAGGCGCGTTGTGGTTCGCGGCCGGCCTCGATATCGTCGCGGTGGTGCTGGCGATGTCGCTGCTGCCGATGATGTCGCGCGCCAAGCCCGAGCCGACGCCCCCGCATGCCGTGCCGGCCGCCGGTTTCGGCTCTTTGCCGCTGTGGTGCGTGCTGGTGTTTCTCTCGGGCTATGTCATCGTGGCGCTGGAGATTCTGTGGGTGCGGCTGCTCGGCCAGGTAGGGCAGTACCACGCATATCTGTTCCCCACCGTGCTCGGCGTATTCCTGCTGGCCGATGGCCTGGGCATGGCGCTGGCCGCGCGCATGGTGCGCCGCATGAAGGACCCACGGCCCGCCTTTTTCTATACGCAAGGTGCTGGCTTCGTGCTGGCCACCATCCTGATCCTGCTGGTCTATGCGGCCATCGATCGCTGGCCGGTCGACACCTACCTCGCGGTCGATTTCATCCGCTTCAATCCGGCCTCGATGACCGCCAGCACCATCCTCATCGTGCTGGTCGTGGCCCCGCCGGCGTTCCTGGTCGGCATGACGTTTCCCTTCGTGCAGCGCGCGGTGCAGCAGGACCTGGCCAGTGTCGGCGCGCGGGTGGGTTGGGTGCAGCTTGCGAATATCCTGGGCAATGCGGCGGGCTCGATCTTCACCGGCCTCGTGACGCTGCATGTGCTGGGCAGCATGGGCACGCTGCTGCTGCTCTCGGGCCTGTCCATCCTGCTGCTGGTGGGCTGGTACACGCAGCAGATGGGGCCGGGGCGTCGCGTCACGCTGGGCCTGGCTGCCGCCACCGCCGCGCTGGCCGCGCTGCTGCCCGGCAACGCCGCCTTCTGGCAGCGCATGCATGGCCAGGCGCCGGGCAGCTACGCCGCCTGGGCGGAGGACCGCTCGGGCGTCGCCTTCTATCGCGCGCAACCCGCCAACCCCGAACGCCAGAACGGCCGCTTCTTCATCATGGGGCATGGTCAGGGCTTCGTGCCATTCCTGGATGTACATGTGCTGCTAGGCATGCTGGGCCCCATGCTCCACCCCGAACCGCTGCGCGTGTTGACGGTGGGCATCGGCTCCGGCGGCACGCCCTATGGCGCGACCTTCAATCCGGCCACGCGTGAGGTGCATTCGATCGAGCTGATCAACCCGGTGTTGGACGCGCTGCGCGACATTGCGCGCGCGCAACCGCAAGGCCCGGTAGCCACGCTGCTGCGCGACCCACGCGTGCGCCTGGAATATGGCGATGGCCGGCGCTGGCTGACGCGCCGCGGCACGCAATACCAGGTGATCCAGGCGGATGCGATCCTGCCGGAATCCTCGCAATCCGGCCTGCTCTACAGCGCCGAGTTCCTGGCCGCAGTGCGCACACGCCTGGCGCCGGGCGGGCTGTATGTGCAATGGGCGCCGACGTGGCGGGTAATCGAGACCTTCGCTGCATCCTTCCCGCACGCGGTGCTGCTGCGCCCGGCCAGCGTGATGATCGGCAGCGACCGCCCCATCCCGCTGGACCAGACGGCGCTGATGGCCCGCCTGCGCGGTTCCGAGGCCCGCGCATTCGTGCTGCTCGGCAATGCCGCCGCCACCGACCTCGGCGCGAGCGTGCAACCACCGCTGACCGACATGTTCCCGCGCGACGAATTCTTCCTGAACAACCCCACCACCTTCAGCTGGCAACCTCGCCCCGCGCCAGCAACGCCGCCGCTGCGATGACCGCCCCGCGGATTGCCGTGATCGGCGCCGGCCCCGCCGGGTTGATGGCGGCAGAGACCGCCGCCCGCGCAGGCGCTGGCGTCACGGTGTTTGACGCGATGCCGAGCCCCGCGCGCAAATTCCTGATGGCCGGTCGCGGCGGGCTGAACCTGACGCACAGCACGCCCATGCCGCGCTTCCTGGATGCCTATGGCGATGCCGCGCCGCAGCTGGCACCGCATATCGCGGCCTTCCCGCCAGAGGCGCAGATCGCCTGGTGCGAGGGGCTGGGCCAGCCGGTCTTCACCGGCAGTTCTGGGCGGGTGTTTCCGCGCGCGATGAAGGCCTCGCCGCTACTGCGCGCCTGGCTCGCGCGGTTGGCGGGGCTGGGCGTGGAACTGCGCACGCGCCACCGCTGGCAGGGTTTTGGCGCCGATGGCGCGCAGCACTTCACGACACCCGCCGGGCCTGTGGAATGGCGCGCGGATGCGACGGTGCTCACACTCGGCGGCGCATCATGGCCGCGGCTGGGTTCGGACGGCGCCTGGGCCACCTGCCTGCCTGGTGTCGCGCCCTTCGCGCCGGCCAATGCCGGGCTGCGCGTGGAGTGGTCGCCGGCCTTCGCTGAGCGCTTCGCGGGCCAGCCGCTGAAGCGCGTGGCGCTGAGCTTCCCCGGCTTTGCCCGCATGGGCGAAGCGATGGTCACCGCGACGGGGCTTGAGGGTGGTCTGGTCTATGCCGCCAGCGCCGCTTTGCGCGCGCATCTGCCGGGCGGGATCACGATCGATCTGCGGCCGGATTTGGAGCTGGCGGCGCTGCGCGCGCGGCTGGGCGGGCAGGGCGCAATGTCGCGGTCCAACTGGTTGCGCAAGCGCGGCGGGCTGCCGCCAGTTGCAGTCGCGCTGCTGCGCGAGGCCGCGCCACATACCGACATCGCCACGCGAATCAAGGCGCTGCCCTTGCATGTGCCAGGGATGATGGGGCTTGAGCGCGCGATCTCCTCGGCGGGCGGGCTGCGTTGGGCGGCGGTGGATGCGCAACTGATGCTGCGCGCGCGCCCCGGCGTGTTCGTGGCGGGCGAAATGCTGGATTGGGAAGCACCGACCGGCGGCTGGCTGCTGACCGCCTGCCTCGCGCTGGGCCGCGCCGCAGGCGCGGCCGCGGCCGCGGCGGCCTGAAAGCCGCTACGCCGCCAAAGCCCTGTGCCGCGCCAGCGCCGCGATCATCATCCGCCGCATCAGCACGCCCGGACGATCCGAGACCATGTTGTACTCAAACCCCGTCTGGTCCAGCGGCACATCGGGGTCGGTGCTTTCCAGGATATCGCGATCCTCATTCGTGACCATGCGGTCAAAAGCGATGATGTCCTCGGCCTTCGCATCTTGCTCCGTGTCGTTCCTGTAGACGAACTGCACGATCTGGCTGGACCGATCATCGATCGGCGTCGCCGCGGTGATGATGCTGTGCGACAGCCCGTTCGGGTAGCGGATGCGCAGCTTGCGCAGGAAAGGCAGATACCAGCGGCCGCGCATCGAGCGCACCGTCTCGTCATTTTCCATCCGCAGCACTTTTTTCTGGATTTCGGGGTTGCGGACGGGCACTTCGGTCTTCATGAGGAAGCCGTCGTCGAATTCATCGATCTCCAGCTTGGCCGGTTCGGGGTGGCCCTGGTCCCCAAAGCTCGCGCGATGCACGAAGCTGAAATGCGCGTTGTCGAAGCTGTTTTCCATCACGCGCAGGCCGGCGCAGTTCCAGACCTCATAGAATTCGTCGATGCGGCGAAAGCCCTCGGCTTCCTCCTCGAATTCCGGGATCGGCGCGAAGGGTTCGGCCAGCGCGCACCAGAGATATCCGTAGCGTGCTTCGGTGCGATACCCTGGCGTCGCCATGCGGCCACCCGATTGCCGCTCGACGGGGTTTTGCGGAATGCGCACCACGCGCCCTTCGCGGTCATATTCCCAGCCGTGATAGCCGCAGGCCAGGCGCCCATTCTCATAGAAACCCTTGGAGAGTTTCGCGGTGCGATGGCAGCAACGGTCGTCCAGCGCGGAAGGCTGGCCATCGCCATCCACCCACAGCACCAGATCCTGCCCCAGCAGGCGAAATGGCTTCGGCCCATCGGCCAGCATCGCCAGCGGCATCAGCGGGTACCAGACATGGCGCAGCAATGGGGTTTGGGTCGCGAGCATCGGGGCCTCCTGGACAGCACCGTAGCGCGACGCGGGCGGCGCGCGCCCCATGCCTGCGCCATCTTCCGCGGAACCACAGCCGTGCCTGCCCAAACAGGCGGCACTCCGCGCCCGCGCAGCCGGTCTTTGCGGCACGCAATGCGCTGCCGCCATGGAACGCCGCGCATCGCCCATCGCCGCAGGCCCGCCGCGCCGCTAGACATGCTCATCAACATCGGAGGCCCGCCATGCATCGCCGCACGCTCTTCGCCCTGCCCGTGCTCGCCGCACCCGCGGTGCATGCGCAGTCTCTCCTCAATGTCCGCTTCACGCTGGACTGGGCCTTCCAAGGCCCGCAAGCCGCCTTCCTGCTGGCTTTGGAGCGCGGCCATTTCCGGCGTGAGGGCTTGAACGTCACGATGGATCGCGGCACCGGTTCGGGCGATGTGCCCTTGCGCATACTGCAAGGCACGCATGATGTGGGTGTCGCCGACATCAACCCGACCATCCGCCTGCGCCTGGAGCGGCCGGACGCGGATGTCTTCACGCCCTTTATCATCTATGATTCGACCGCGCTGGCGGTGATGTCCACGCGGGCCGCCGGCGTGCGCACGCCGCAGGACCTCGTGGGCAAGACCATCGCGGCGCCGGATTCCGATGCGGGGCGGCAGCTCTTCCCCGCCTTCGCGCGGGCGGCGGGCATTGATCCCACCTCGGTGCGCTGGCTTTCCGTCACTCCGCAATTGCGCGAATCCATGCTGGCGCGCGGCCAGGCGCAGGCGATTACGGGCTTCATCACCTCGGGCATCTTCTCGCTGAGGCAATTGGGCATTGCCGATGCCGACCAAGTGGTGATGCGCTACAGCGATGTGGGCGCGAATTTCTTTGCCACTTCCGTTATCACCTCACGCCGCTGGGCCAATGCCAATCCTGCCGGCATGACCGGCCTGATCCGCGCTTTGGTCCGCGCCCAATACGAGACGCTGGCCGACCCCACCGCCGCTGCCACCCTGCTGCGCGCCCGCGAACCGCTGACCGACCTGCCGCTGGAAACCGAGCGCCTGCGCATGGCTTTGGAGCAACTGACCTTCACCCCGCATGTGCGCGCCAATGGCTTCGGCCAGGTGAACACGACCCGGCTGCAAAGCACGGTCGATATGATCCGCACCGCCTTCAGCATCGACCGCCCGATGCCCTGGTCCGACATCTATGACCCGCGCTTCCTTCCGCCGGCGGGCGATTTGCGCGCATAATCGCGCATGACCCTTCCGTCTCGATACTGGGTGGACCTGCCCTGGCCCGCCTTCCGCACACTTCCGGCCGATACGGTCGCGGTGCTGCCCTTGGGTTCCATCGAACAGCACGGGCCGCATCTGCCCGTATCGGTGGATGCGACCATCAACCAGGGCGTGATGGCACGCGTGCTAGACAAGCTGGCGCCCGAATTTCCGGTGCTGGTTCTGCCCACGCAGACGATTGGCTGTTCGGTCGAACATCTGCGCTTTCCCGGCACGCTGACCAGCACGCCGGAAACGCTGATCGCGCTGTGGACCGAACTCGGCGACAGCGTGGCCCGCGCCGGGGTAAAGCGGCTGGTCATGGTCAATTCGCATGGCGGCCAGGTGCAGGTGATGGAGATCGTCGCGCGCCGCCTTCGCATCAAGCATGACATGCTGGTGGTGCCGCTGTCCTGGTCACGCATGGGCATGCCAGCCGGCATGATCGCGCCCCTGGAGCAGCGCTACGGCATCCATGCCGGGCAGATGGAAACCGCGGTGATGCTGGCCTTGCAGCCGGACCGCGTGGACATGTCAAAGGCCCGCAATTTCCGTAGCAACTGGATGGTGGCGGAAAACGAATTCCCGCATCTGGTACCCGGAGGTGCCGCGCTGGCATGGCAGGCGCAGGATTTGAACGCGGCGGGTGCCGCGGGCGATGCGTCATTGGCGACGGCCGCGGATGGCGATGCGATCCTGGATTTCGCAGCCGATAAAATCGCCGCATTGTTGGACGAGGTTCGCCGCTTTGACGCCGCTGGCTGGGTGGCGCGCGCGCCTGATCCCGATGCGTGACATCGCCGGGCTGAAGGCGGCGCTGGATGGCATCACGCTGTCCGATGATCGCGCATTGCTGCGACAGAAATCGCGTGATTTCTATTGGTATTCACCGATCCTGAAGGCGCGGCTGGATGGGCTCTCCGCCGAGCTCTGGGCGCAGCCGCGCGACGAGACCGAAGTGCTGGCCGCACTGCGCGAGGCGCGTACACGCGGCATACCGGTGACAGTGCGCGGCGGGGCCACCGGCAATTACGGCCAATGCGTGCCGCTGGAAGGCGGGCTGGTGCTGGACACCACGGCGATGACCGCGCCGCTGGGCCTGACGGATGGCGTGCTGCGCGCGCAGGCCGGTGCGCGCATGATCGACCTCGATCTCTGGGCGCGCGAACGCGGCTGGGAATTGCGGCTGTGGCCCAGCACCAAGCGCAGCGCGACCATCGGCGGCTTCGTCGCGGGTGGCGGCGCGGGCGTGGGTGGCATCGCGCATGGCACGATGCGCGAGCGCGGCAATCTGCTTGGCGTGCGGGTGGCCACCATGCAGGACCCGCCCGCCGTGCTGGAGATCGCCGGTGACGAGGCCGCGCCCGTCAACCGCACCTATGGCACAACCGGCGTCATCACCGAGGTGCGGATTCCACTGACCCCCGCGCAGCCCTGGCGCGATGTGGCGCTGGCCTTCGCCGAATACGGCGCGGCGCTGCGTTTTGCGCATGCGCTCTCCTTCGCCGATGGTATCGCGAAGAAGATGTGCGCGACCTTCCAGCCGGTTCTCGTGCCCTTCTTCAAGGCGATCGCGCCCGCCGTGCCGGAAGGCGCCGCGCTGGTGCTGGCCATGGTCACGCCCGCGGGCATGGTGGCGCTGCGCGACCTGGCGCGCGAGCATGGCGGCACGCTGGTCGCCGAGCAGGATACGGTGGCCGCCGAGCGCGATCCGGATGCCACGCCCTTCTACGAATACTGCTGGAACCACACGACCTTGCAGGTGCTGAAGCAGGATCGCGGCGTGACATATCTGCAGATGCGCTTTCCCTTCGAAGGCACCGTGGAAGCCGTCGAGGCGGCGACCGCGCTGTTCCCCGACGAGGTCTGGATGCACACCGAATGCGTGCGCTTCGGCGGCCGGACGACGATGACAGCACTGCCCG
>JAPLOK010000256.1 GCA_026400775.1 Alphaproteobacteria bacterium
CCTCGCGATCTCGGCCGGATTCAGGCTCATGCCTGGGCGCCCTGCTGCCCCCTCGACGTGGCGTGCGAGACGAGAGGCCGTTCCCATCCGGTCGCACGGCCTTCGCCAGTTGCGCGCCGCATCGCTTGGCAACGTCGCGTTTCGCGCTGGCTCGCGCATCCCCTGGGGCGCGACAGCCAGCGCCATGGCGTGACGGCTGGAGTGCCGGTTGTCACTTCCGCAACGCTGTTGATGTGGCGGAGGGATATCCAGGCAACCATGAGGACGCACGCGAACCCGGGAGGTCGCTGGTGAACATCCGTATCGTCAGGAGACCGCCGACCGCCTGCGCTTTCCTGCGAGATTTCGCATGGTGAGGATCAAGGTCATCAGATGCGCGGTGGCGACGATGAGATTGGTCATCACAACGGGATTTGTGAAGCTGCCACAGTTGCTCGTTCCCGCCGCTTCGCCCCGGGTCCGTCACCTTGCCCAGGCAGTGAGGTTCCATTCGCGCCCACTGGGCTTACGTCAGCAAAAAGCGATTCATCCATGGAATGAATCACATCAGCGCCGGGGTTGTTGATCCCCGCAGGCCTCTAGTTCAGCAGCCCCGCGCCCACCATCGCCTCGCGCACGCGCAGCTTGGTGGGATCGGCCACCGGCGCCATTGGCAGGCGGCAGAATTCCGTGCTGCGGCCAAGCAGGGACGCCGCGTACTTCACCGGCCCCGGCGAGGTCTCGCAGAACATCGCGTCATGCACCGGCGTCAGCCGGTCCTGGATGGCCTGCGCATCCTTCACGCGGCCCTCGCGCCAGGCGCGGTGCAGTTCGGCGCACAGGCGCGGTGCGATATTCGCGGTGACGGAAATCGTGCCATGCCCACCGGCGGCCAGATGCGCCAGCGCCGTATGGTCCTCACCCGAGAGCTGGATGAAATCCGCCCCGCATTCCATGCGCTGATGGTAGGGCCGCGCGAGGTTCGCCGTCGCATCCTTCACGCCCACGATGTTGCGGTGGCGGGCCAGCTTGCCCATCGTCTCCGGCGTCATGTCCACCACCGAACGACCGGGGATGTTGTAGATGAACAGCGGCAGCTCAACGGCATCAGCGATGGCGGTGAAATGCGCGATCATCCCGGCCTGGGTCGGCTTGTTGTAGTAGGGCGTCACCACCAGCAGCCCATCGGCGCCCGCGGCCTTGGCATGCTGCGAGAAATCGATGGCTTCCGCGGTGCTGTTGCTGCCCGCACCGGCCATGACGGGCACGCGCTTGCGCGCAACCGCCACACAGATCTCGACCACGCGCTTGTGCTCGTCATGCGACAGGGTCGGGCTTTCGCCGGTGGTGCCGACCGGCACCAGGCATTGCGTGCCCTCGGCGATCTGCCATTCCACGAAATCGGCGAAGGCTTTCTCGTCCAACGCGCCGGCAGCGGTCATCGGCGTGATCAACGCCGTCATCGATCCCTGGAACATGTAGCTGGCTCCGCGTTGTTGGAAGAGCATCGACCCGCGATGGGCTGCACCGCAGCGCGCGCAACTTAATCGCGCCACCCTTCTGCAACAAGCGCGCGCAACGTTGTAGGAAGCGGCATGCGCGCAGCCCTGCTATGCCTCTTCCTCGCCTTTGCCACGCCCAGCCTGGCCCAAGCCCCGCGCGAAGCCGGGCGGCTCGCACTCACCGCCGCCTCGCAGAACCGCTGGGCGGAAGCCGAGGCCGCGGCCGAACGCGCCGACCCGCTGATCCGCCGCATGGTCACCTGGTTGCGCATCCAGTCGCGCGCAGCACCCACCAGCCCAGCCGAAATCCTGGCCTTCGTGGAATCCGCGCCCGACTGGCCGGCGCAGGACGCGATCACGCGCAACATGGAAATGCTGCTGCGCAACGAGCCCGATGACGGCCTGGCCCTGCGCTGGTTCGCCAGCCGCCCTGCGCGGAGCCTGGCCGGCGCGCTGCGCCATGCGGACGCCCTGGCCCGCGTCGGCCGCTCACGCGAAGCCCAGGAGGCAGCGCGCCGTGGCTGGGCCGAAACCCCGGCCGATGCCGCCGAGGAACAGCCCTTCCTGGAGCGCCACGCCCGCGCGCTGACGGCCGATGACCACTGGGCGCGCTTCAACCGCCAGGCCTTCGCGCGCGACTTCCAGGCAGCCCAGCGCGTGCAACCCTTTCTGGCGGGCGAGCGCGCCAATATCGCCCAGTTGCGCATCAGCTACGCCACGCAAGGCGACCCGAACCAGAACGCGCAACTGGCCGCACGCGATGCCGGTGCCACGTTGGAACGCGCCCGCGCCCTGCGCATGCGCGGTGATGACAGCGCAGCCGCCGCCGCCTTCGCCGCCGGCGCCGCCGCCCAGGCCGGCATCACGCCCGAAGCCGGGCGCGCCATCTGGACGGAACGCCAGCTGCAATCGCGCCGCACGCTGCGCCTGGGAGACCCGCGCACGGCCTATCAACTCGCAGCGCAACACGGCCAGCCCGGCCCTGGTGAGCCACGCCAGGAAGCCGAATTCCTAGCCGGCTTCATCGCGCTGCGCTTCCTGAACAACCCGCGCGATGCGGCCGCCCATTTCACGCGCGTGGCAGAGGGCAGCCAGTCAGCCATCACGCTGGCGCGCAGCCATTATTGGCGCGGCCTGGCGCTGGCCGCGCAGAACAACCCCGCCGGCGCGCGAGAAGCCTGGGGCCAGGCCGCGCAATACCCGGTCGCCTTCTACGGGCAATTGGCGTCACTCGCGCTGGGCGAAAGCCCGGACCGCCTGCACCAGCGCATCCGCGCCATTTCGCCATCCGCGCCCAATGCCGCGCAAGCCGCACAGTTCAACGCGCGCGAGACGGCGCGGCTGTCGATTCAACTGGCCGAGATGGGCGAAGGAAGGCGCGCTCGCGTCTTCCAGGTGCAGATGATCGACCAGGCGCGCGAACCCTGGGAACGCGTGGCCGCCATCCAGCTGGCCGCACGCTCCGGCAGGCCGGAAAACCCGGTCTGGGTGGCCCGCCGCGCCGGGGTGTCGGGCGCGATGCTGCTGCCGCAGGGCTGGCCCACGCCCTACCCCACCGAGGGCCTGCCGCTGGAACCCGCGCTGATCAACGCCATCACCCGCCAGGAATCCAATTTCGACACCGAGGCCCTCTCGCCCGCCAATGCGCGCGGGCTGATGCAGCTGCTGCCCGCCACCGCGGCTTCCGTCGCGCGGCGGCTGAACACGCCGCACCAGCTCGACTGGCTGCAATCGCGCCCCGCGCACAATATGCGCCTGGGCAGCGCCTATCTCGCCGAGCGCATCCAGCGTTTCGGCGGCAACTGGATGCTGGCGATCGCGGCCTATAATGCAGGCTCCGGCCGCATCGACGAATGGCTGCAGACCTATGGCGACCCGCGCAGCAGCAACCCGGCCATGCTGGATTGGCTGGAACAGATCCCCTTCACCGAGACGCGGAACTACGTCCAGCGCGTGATCGAGAATGTGGTGGTCTATCGCGCGCTGGGGAACAGCCAGGAGCCGCACCCGATGGCGCCTTTCGTCCAATGAAATGGGTGGCCTCCATGGGCGGTGTGGGGTTCCTGCGTCCCGCGCCCGGCACCTGGGGCAGCGCGCTGGTGCTGCCGGTGGTGTTGCTGGGCCCTGGCGCCGCGGCGGCGCTGGCGCTGCTGCTGCTCAGCCTTGGCCTATGGGCGCTGCGCCGCCTGCCCGAAGCGCAGGATGATCCGGGCTGGGTGGTGATCGACGAGGGCGCGGGCATGGCACTCGCACTGGCCGCCCTGCCCGGCGCGGGGCTTTTGGGCGTGGCCCTGGCCTTCGCCCTGTTCCGCCTCTTCGACATCTGGAAACCCGGGCCGGTGGGCTGGGCCGACCGCCTGCCCGGCCCCAGCGGCATCATGGCCGATGACATCATCGCGGGGCTTCTGGCCGGCTGCGTGCTTATCCTGGTGCAGGCGCTGGGCATTCCGCTGTAGGGTGGGCGCATGCTCAACCCCGGAACGCTCGACGATGCGGCGCGGCTGCTCGCCGCGCTGCAAACACTGAACCTGACCCTGGCCACGGCGGAATCCTGCACCGGTGGGCTGATCGCGGCGACGCTGACGGCCATTCCCGGCAGTTCGGCCACCTTGCTGGGCGGATACGTCACCTATTCCAACGCGATGAAGTCCAGTGTGCTGGGCGTGCCGCCGGGCGTGATCAACGCCGTGGGCGCGGTCAGCGAACAGGTCGCGCAGGCCATGGTCGATGGCGCGTTGCGGCGGTCGGATGCCGATATCGCGGTGGCCTGCACCGGTGTGGCAGGCCCCGGCGGCGGCAGCGCCGCCAAGCCCGTGGGTCTGGTGCATATCACGGCCGCCCGGCGCGGCGGCGCCTTGCTGCACATCGCCCCGGTCTTCCCCGGTGACCGGACGGCGGTGCGCGCGGCCACCGTGGATGCCGCCTTCGGGCTGATCCGGAAGCTGCTGTGATGGCCTGGCTGGCCTTCGCCGCGCTGTGCTTCGCGGCCGCGCTGTCGGGCGCGCTGTTCAAGCCCGGCGCCTGGCATGCGGCGCTGGCCAAGCCCAGCTGGCACCCGCCCAACTGGCTGTTCGGCCCAGCCTGGGGCGTGCTCTACCTGATGATCGCAACCGCGGGCTGGATGGTCTGGAATGCCGCCGGATTTTCGCTGCCGCTCGCGGCCTGGGGCGTGCAGCTGGTGCTGAATGCGGTCTGGTCCTGGCTGTTCTTCGGGCGGCGGAGGCCGGACCTGGCCTTCGCGGAGGTGCTGCTGCTGTGGCTGTCGATTGCGGCCTGCGTGGTGCTCTTCGCGCCCATCAGCGCTACGGCCGCGCTGCTGATGCTGCCCTATCTGGCCTGGGTGGCCTTTGCCTCGGCGCTGAATTTCGCGATGTGGCGGCTGAACAGGGCAAGCCCCGCATAGCCTTGCGGCTTGCGCCAATGCCGATCCTGGACAAACCATGCGCATTCGCAGCCGGCAGGAGAGAGTGAGCATGCAGAACGAAGAACAGATATGGCGCCTGGTCGATGAGAATGCGCCGCCGATGATCGCGCTCTCCGACACCATCTGGGGCATGCCGGAGCTCTGCTACAATGAGCACCGCTCCTGCGCCGAACACACCAAGGCCCTGCGGGAGGCCGGCTTCCGCGTGACGGAAAACGTGGCCGACATCCCGACCGCGGTGATGGGCGAGGCCGGCGAGGGCGGCCCGGTCATCGCCATCCTGGGCGAATATGACGCCCTGCCCGGCCTGAGCCAGGAAGCGGGCATGGCCGAACCCCGCCCGTTGCCCGGTGACGGCACCGGCCATGGCTGCGGCCACAACCTGCTGGGCAGTGCGTCGATGCTGGCCGCGATCGCGGTAAAGGACTGGCTCGCCGCCAATGGCGTGCAGGGCCGCGTGCGCTACTACGGCTGCCCGGCCGAGGAAGGCGGTGCCGCCAAGGGCTTCATGGTGCGCGATGGCGCCTTTGACGATGTGGACATCGCCATCTCCTGGCATCCTTCGGCCTTCTCGGGCGTGAATGAGCCGGTGTCGCTGGCCAATACGCGCATCGATTTCAGCTTCACCGGCCGTTCCTCACACGCCGCCGCCGCGCCGCATCTGGGGCGCAGCGCGCTCGATGCGGTAGAGCTGATGAATGTGGGCGTGAACTACATGCGCGAACACATGCCATCGGATGCGCGCATCCATTACGCCTATCTCGATGCCGGCGGTGTCGCGCCCAATGTGGTGCAGGGCTTTGCCAAGGTGCGCTACCTGATCCGCGCGCGTGACGTGACCGAGCTGAACCGCCTGGTCACCCGCGTGCGCAAGATCGCCGATGGTGCGGCGCTGATGACCGAATGCACGGTCAGCACGCAGGTGATCTCGGCCGTCTCCAATCTGCTGGGCAACAAGCCGCTGGAAGCTGCGATGCAGACCGCCTTCGACCGCCTGGGCCCGCCGCCCTTCGACGAGGAGGACCGCGAACTGGCGCGCAAGTTCCAGGCGACCCTCTCGGCCGAGGATATCAGCGCCTCGTGGCGGCGCGCGGGCGTGCCGGAACAGCCCGAGACGCCGCTGTGCAGCATCATCGTCCCGGCCGATGCCAAGCCCGAGAAGATGGTGGGCAGCACCGATGTGGGCGATGTCTCCTGGAAGGTGCCGACGGTGCAGGCGCGCGGTGCCACCTATGCGATCGGCACGCCCGGCCATTCCTGGCAGCTGACCGCGCAGGGCAAGACGGCGGCGTCGCACAAGGGCCTCGTGCATGTGGCCAAGGCGATGGCGGGCACGGCGGTGGAAGCGCTGAACAACCCCGCGATCATCGCCGCCGCCCAGGCCGAGCACGCGGCGAAGATGGCGAAGCAGCCCTATGTCTGCCCGCTGCCGGAAGGTGCGAAGCCCGCGCTGAAGATGAGCCTTGCGTGATCCTGTTCGGCGCGCGCATCGCGGCGGGGCCTTTCGCGGCCCTGCCCGAAGGCGCTTTCGGATTATGCCTGGACCCGCATGCGGCCAACCGCGCCGCTGTGGCGCTGGCGCTGGATATCGTGGATTTCGGCCTGCCCGAGCCGGCAGCATTGCGCGCCACGCTGGATGCGTTGCGCGCGGCGATGGCGGCCGAGCCGGACCGCCGGTTCTATATCGGCTGCAAGGCGGGGCTGGGGCGGACCTGCACGGTGCTGGCCTGCCTGGCGCGCGAGGCCGGCGTGACCGGCGACCCGGTCGCCTGGGTGCGCGCGAACCATGACCCGCGCGCGGTGGAGACGCCGGCGCAGGAGGCATTCGCGCGCAGTTGGGCAGCAACTTTGCGCGGCTGATTCACCGCGCAAGCGCGGCTCAGACGCTACACGATCTGGTTGACCAGCGCCGTCTCGCCCCGCCACTGCCGCTCCAGATTCTCGAGCAGGATATCGACCACATTATCCTCATAGGCGCAGGTCTCGCCCGCCGTGTGCGGCGTGATGAACACATTGGGCAGCGTCCAGAGCGGGCTTTCCGCCGGCAGCGGCTCCTCCGCCGTCACATCCAGCGCAGCACCCTTGATGCGCCCGGCCTGCAAGGCCGCGATCAGCGCCGGCTCATCGCACACCTTCCCGCGCGCGCAATTCACCAGATAGGCATCGGGCTTCATCGCGGCGAGCGTGGTCGCGTTCATCAGCCCCGTGGTCTCGGCGGTCAGCGGGCAGTCGGCGCCCTCAGCACCCGCGGCCGGGTTGGCGCGCACGCCAATCACGCGCATGTCGAAGGCCTTGGCAATGCGGATCAGCCGCGAGCCGATGCGGCCCATGCCCACCACCAGCAGCGTCTTGCCGGCCAGCTCATCCTCGCGCCGGGCGAAGTCGCTCATCATGCCGCGCCAGAACTTCTTGTGCTAGTTGTCGCGCGCCTCGGGCAGGCGGCGGGTCATGGCCAGCATCAGGCTGATGGCGTGTTCGCTGACCGCATTGGCGTTCACGCCGGCCGCACTGGCCAGGCGGATGCCGGCAGCCTTCAGCACCGCCCGGTCATATTGGTCGGTGCCGGCTGACATGGACTGCACGAAGCGCAGCTTCGGCGCGAGGGCGGGAATATCGTTGCGCCACATGCCAGACAGGCTCAGCACATCCACCTGCGGCAGCATGGCGTCCAGCTCCTCGCGCGTGCGGGCCT
>JAPLOK010000189.1 GCA_026400775.1 Alphaproteobacteria bacterium
AGGTTCCAAAATGGCCACCGCTCCCGTGACGACCGCGATCAACAATGACAGCGGCATCGTCGGTGACTTCATCACCAATGACGCCACGTTGATCCTCTCCGGCACCGGCGTGAACGGCGAAAGGGTCGCCATACGCTACTATGCCGGCGACCGCCCCACCGATGACCTGATTGGCCCATTTTCCAACTCGCATTACGCGGACAACAGCAAATGGGCGCTGGTCAGCGGCGGCATCTGGTCGCTTGACCTGTCCGACAGCACGGCCTTTACGTCATCGCCGCCGCCCACCATCACGCCCACCGCCATCACCATGGTCGAAGGCGCGAACACCATTTACGCCTATTCCTTCGATGGCGGCTGGGCCGGGCCGCACCGCCTGGTCATCACGCTCGACACCATCGCCCCCATCTTCACCTTCACCGGCATCACGGTCGACAGCGGCCTGTCCGGCACCGACCGGATCACCAACGACACCACGCTCGTCTGGTCGGGCAGCATGTCCGAGGCCGGCTCCCTGCTCATCGAGCCACGCCTGCTGCCAGGCGGCCCCTGGGTGACCATCGCCTCTGGCCTGCCCAGCCCGGCCGGCCCAGGCAATATCGGCCCCACCTTGCCGCTCTCCGATGGTGTGCGCGAATTCCGCATCACGCCGACGGATATCGCGGGCAATATCGGCACCGCCGTCACCTTCACCGTCACGACCGACACGGCGGCCCCCAATGCGCCTGCCATCACCGGTATCACCACCGACAGCAACACGCCGGCCGACTTCATCACCACCGACCGGACATTGATCTTCTCCGGCACCGCCGAAGCGGGCAGCAGCATCACGCTATCCCGCGCGGGCGTGGGCGTGGTCGGCACCGGTGTCACCAACAACGTCGGCGTCTGGACCGTGGACCTGACCGCCACAACGCTGCCCTATGCGACGATGATGTTCAGCGCCACGGCGACGGACTTGGCGGGCAACACTTCCGTGCTGTCCGCAGCGCGGCAGGTCGTGGTGTTCCCCGGCAACCTCACCATCCTGCCCGACGGCGCCCAGTATTTTCAGACTTTCAGTGGCAGTTTTGGCGATGACACGATCGTCGCAGGCGCCCCCAGCAGCCACAATGCCGCCAATGGCATGTACGGCGATGACTGGATCGATCTCAACGGCTACCTCAACACCATCACTGGCGGTGAGGGCAATGACGTCATCTTTGCCGGGCAAGGCTTCGCCAATGTTGATGCCGGCAGTGGCAATGACTACGTCTTCGCCGACGGCATGCTGAATACGATCATCGGCGGTTCAGGGAACGACACGATTCTCGGCAGCGATGGCTATTCCTCCATCGATGCAGGCGGCGGCGATGACGCGATCTTCGCGGATGGCAGCAACAACACCATCCTGGGTGGCGGCGGCGATGACTACATCGTCAGCAATGCAGGCTCCAATACAATCCACGGCGGGGCCGGCATCAACCAGATCTATGTTCAAGGCTGGAACAATGTCATCACGGGCGGCGACGACGCCAACATCATCCGCGACACGGACGGCCAGGTGACGATCACCGTCGGCAATGGGCCCAACTCGATAGTGCTGACGGGGTGGAACAACAACATCACCATGGGCAACGGCAGCAACCTGCTGACCGTGGGTTGGGGCGGCAATACGGTGGTCAACGCCGGGAACGGCAACAACGTGGTTGATCTGGCCGGCTGGAGCAACACGGTCACCACCGGCAGCGGTAATGATGCGATCCGCGCCGGTATGGGCATGTCCAACATCAGTTCCGGCGGCGGCAGGGATCAGGTCTGGGTCGGCGGTTCCGGTGCGTCCAGGGTCGATTTGGGCGCAGGTGATGACGTGGGCTATACCGGCGGCGCTTGGGGCGACACATTGATCGGCGGCACCGGGGACGACCAGTTCGTCATCATCAGCACCAGCACGATCATCGTCGAGAATTTCGGCGAAGGCACGGACTATGTCTGGGTCGGCGTGAGCGGCTACACGATGGCCGATAATGTCGAGATCGCCTACCTGACGGCCAACAACATCACACTGTATGGTAACGGGGCAGCCAATTCGATGCTGGCATTCGGCACCGGCAGCATGCTGGATGGCGGCGCCGGCAGTGACCAGCTGTTCGGCTCCAGCAATGCCGATGTGTTCCGCGGTGGCGCCGGCGACGACGCGATCTACAGCATGGGCGGGCTTGATCGCTACGTCTACAACACGTCCGTCTGGGGCAATGACGCGATCGGCGGCTGGCTCGCTGGCCAGAAGCTGGACTTCACCGGCAGCGGCCTGAGCTTCGCCCAACTGGCCATCGCATCGGGCGCGGGGAATAGTTCTGTCACCTTCGGGGCCAGCACGATCTTCATTGGCGGTGCTGCCAGCCTGGCGGCCGGCGACTTCATCTTCGGATAATGCCATCTCTCGCCAGCAGCGAGAGATGGTACAAGCAGCCCCAACAGAAAAGGCCGCGCCGAGAGACGATCTCGCCGACGAAAGGCCGCGGTGGGGTGCCCCCCCGTCACGGCCTTTTTTGTTGACGGCCTGCCCTACCCGAAAACGAAGTCACCCGCGGCGAGGCTTGCGGCGCCGAAGACCATGATGGTGCTGCCCGCATAGCTGACCGACGAATCGCCGCCGCCCGAGGCGATGACGAGGTCGGTGAAGCTCAACCCGCTGCCGGTGAAGTCCAGCTTCTGGCCCGCGACCCAGTCGGCGATGCCGTCATTGCCCCAGGCATTGGCGTCATAGATATAGCGGTCCAAGCCGCCGCCGCCATAGATGGCATCATTGCCCAGCCCGCCCTTGAAGACATCGGCATTGGCGGTGCCCCAGAGGGCGTCATGCCCACCCTGGCCGTCCAGCATGCTGCCGGTGCCGAAGGCCACCATGGTGTTGTCCAGGCCATTGCCGGTGAGCGCGACGTCGTTGGCGCCGTAGATGCGGCCCCATTCCACATTGGCGGCCATGGTGTAGCCGGTGAAGTTCACCCAAACAGTGTCAGTGCCCTCGCCCGGGTTCTCGATGACGATGCTGCTGGCATTGACCAGCACGAACTGGTCGTCGCCCAGGCCACCGATCAGCGTGTCGGCCCAGGCATTGCCGGTATAAACCTCGTCATTGCCCGCGCCGAGATCGACGCGCGAGGCGCCCGAGCCGCCCAGCCACACCGTGTCATGCCCACCGCCGGCACTGATGGTGGACATGCCCATGCCGGCCCAGATCGCGTCATTGCCGCTGCCGGTGGTGACCAGGTTGTTCCAGCCCGAGAGCTCGATCGTGTTGTTGCCGTTGCCGGTGGTGATGCTGGTCTGGCCGCCCCAGGCGACCATCACATGGTTGTTGCCGTTGCCCAGCGTCAGATTGTTGTTCCAGCCCAGCAGCGCGATGGTGTTGTTGCCGTTGCCGGCGATGATGGTGCCCTGGCCGGCGATGTCCTGGATGGTGTTGTTGCCGTCACCGACCGTGACCAGGTTGTTCCAGCCATTGATGTAGATGATGTTGTTGCCCGCGCCGCCATCGATGGTGGAATTGCCCTGGCCGCCCCAGATCACGTCATTGCCGGCGCCGCCAGAGATGGTGTTGCCGTTGCCGTCGGCCACGATCTGATCGTCACCCGCGCCGCCATCGATGCTGGCGAAGCCCTGGCCGCCCCAGATGCTGTCATTGCCCTCGCCGCCGGTGATGATGTTGAAGTAGCCGTTCAGGCTGATGTAGTCGTCGCCATACATGCCATGGGCGGTGTTGTGCGTGCTGGGGGCGGCGGCGATGATCGTGTCATCGCCCCAATTGCCGTTGAAGGTCTGGAAATACTGCGCACCGGCGGGTGTGATGGTCAGGTTGCCAGGGAAGACGATGACCTGCTGCGCGGCGGAGGCGCCGGAGGCATTGCCCGCCAGGTCGGTCGCCACGGCGGTGAACTGCATGGTGGCGAAGGGCTGGTTGCCGCCCGTCAGGTCCACGGTCCAGACGCCCATGCCGTTGGTGGTGCCGGTGCCCACCACGCCCAGGCCGGTGCGGCTCAGGGTGATGGTGCTGCCGGCCTCGGCAGTGCCGGAGAAGACCAGCGTGCGGTCGGAGGTGATGAAGTCGGCCGCGGTGTTGGTGTCGGTGGTGATGGCGGTGATGCTGGGCGCGGGCGGCGCCACGGTGTCGATGGTGACGCTGATGGTCAGCGCCGGGCCGACATTGCCGGCCGCGTCGGTGGCGGTGACGCGGAATTCGCGCACGCCATCGGTCAGCGGCAGGGTGGGGCCGAAGGCGATCGGGCCGGCAGTGACAGGCAGGGCCGTGACGATGGTGGACCAGCCGAAGCCCGCCAGCCGCGATTCGACCAGCAGCGTCGCGTCCTCGGAGACAGTGCCGGACCAGACCAGCGCATTGTCGTTGGTCACGAGGTCGGTGGCCGAGGTGCCGGTGTCGTTGATGATGGCGGTGAAGGCGACGGTGGGCGCCGCCGTGTCGATGCCCACGGTGCCGCCACCGCCGATGCCGGCATTGCCGTTGACGTCGGTGAAGCTGCCATTGGCGATGGTGACCGAGCCGGTGCCGTTGAAGCCCGGGGTGGGCGTGAACAGCACGCTGTAGGAGGTCGGCGTCAGCATCTGGAAGGCGCTGAGCGTGCCGTTGGCGGCGGTGATGTCGCCGATGGTGAAGCCGCTGACCGCCTGGTCGAAGATGGGCCAGCCGCTGACCGCCTGGTAGAAGGTGAGGGTGACGGTGGCGGTCTCGCCGCTGGCCAGTTGCGGGTCGCTGAAGGCGACGTTGGTGAGAATCGGCGCGATGGTGTCGATCGGCAGGAACAGACTGGCCCCGGGGATGCCGGTGTTGCCCGCGATGTCGGTGAAGCCGTTGCCCACCGCCACGCCACCGTACCATTCAATGTCGGCAACGGGGGTGAAGACGACGCTGTATTGGTTGGGCGCGATGGTCTGGAAATTGGACAGCGTGCCATTGGCGGGGCTGAGATCGGCCAGATCGAAGCCGACCACCGCCTCGGAGAAGGTGTAGGTGATGGTGGCGGTGCCGCCGATGATCACCAGGAGGGTGCTGCTGTCGGTGGTGTGGGTGGGGGCGACATTGTCGAAGGTGATGGTCAGCGGGGCGGAGGTGGCGGTGTTGCCCGCGGCATCCTGGCGTTGCAGCGAATACTGCACGGTGTAGCCGGGAATGTTCGGGCCGTGATGCGCCTCGAAGGTGACCAGGCCCGCGCCGTCGGCGATGACCGGCACGACCGTCGTGCCGCCATCGAAGATGATGAGGGACAGCGTCTCGTTCGGATCGACCGTCGCGCTGAAGGTGACCGGCGTGCTGTTGGTGATGCGGTCGCTGGCGGAGGCGCCGGTGTCCGGGCTGATCATGGTCAGCGCCGGCGGGGTGGGCGGCGGCGTGGTGTCGAGCGTGATGACCAGGCGGTGCGGTCCGGCCCAGCTACCATCGTAGGCATAGGCATAGATGGTGTTCGCGCCTTCCACCATGGTGATGGCGGTGGGCGTGATGGTGGGCGGCGGGTCGGAGGTGAAGGCCGAGGTATCGGACAGATCGAGCGACCAGACGCCGCCGCTGACCAGCGCCCATTTGCTGCTGTCCGCGTAATGCGAGTTGGAGAATGGGCCGATCAGGTCATCGGTGGGGCTTTCGCCGGCGTAGTAGCGTATGGCGACCCTTTCGCCGTTCACGCCGGTGCCGGAGAGGATCAACGTGGCGTCATTGGTGATGAAGTCACCGACGATGCCGCTGTCATTGTTGATCGCGGTCGTCACGGGAGCGGTGGCCATTTTGGAACCTGCGCTACGAGCGCTGCTTGGCGACGACCCGACGACCAATACACTTGCGAGAGTAGTGTTCAACTCGCCGTGTGCGCAAAATCATTTTTGATATCAACGCCGCAAAACAAGACGTCACTGCGGATCGACTTATCTTTAGCGGGGCCGCAAGGTGATTGCGCGCGGCGAGCAGGCGCAATGCGCATGGACGCAGCGGTGCGGCCTTTTTCCGTTATGGGCCGCTCAGACCTTGCGGGTCAGCGTCGGCACTTCCTCACGCAGGCGGAAGCGCAGCGCCGACCAGGTCGCATCCAGCGCCACTTGCGCCACCGGCAGGAAACCCGCCTGGGTCAGCGGCTCCCAGCCATGGTCGCGATCCAGGTCGGAGCGCACGGGGCCGGTCTTCTTCGGATAGGCGAACCAAAGCCGACCGCCCACGCCGTAATGATCCAGCGCGCGCGCGGCGACACGGCCAAGGCTCGCCCGGTCCGGCGCGAAGGCCAGGATCAATTCCGGCTCGGCCGCGCTGGAAGCAGGCAGGCCGTGCTTGAACCCGCCAGGTGCGTCGAACACCGCGCAGACCATGCCGGGCTTGAAACCGAGCTTGCGGGGGATGGAAGCCTGGTCCGATGGCTCGGAGACAGCGATCTTGGTCTTGGCGGCCATTGCAGGGCCGGCCGCGGGCTTACGTTGCGAGAGCATGACGGCCGGCCGGATACGCTGCTTTGCCACACGCGGTAAACCCCTTTTTTTCAGTTTCTTGCGCGCGGCAGCCCTGTGCGGGGCGCAGGCCCCCGATTGACCCCGGCCCGCGGGCGCACAACCCTGCCCCGATGACCGATCTCCTCATCTCAGGCGGTACCATCATCACCATGGATGCCACCCGCCGTGTCATCCCCGACGGTGCTGTCTTGGTGGCTGGCGGGCGCATCCAGGCGGTGGGCCCGCGCGCCGAATTGCCTAGCCAGGCCGCCCATGTGATCGACGCCACCGGCAAGGTGGTGATGCCCGGCCTGATCGACAGCCACGGCCATGCCGGCCATGGCCTGATCAAGACCATGGGCAGCGGCGACAGCATGGCTTGGTTCAACGCCTGTGGCCGCGTCTACACCCATGCCAGCCCGCCCGGCTTCTGGCGCGCGGAGGCGAAGCTGGCCGCGCTCGAACGGCTGAAATTCGGCATCACGACAGGGGTTTCGGTGCTCGGCGGCGGTGACTGCATCATGCGCGTGGACGCGCCGGAATACGGTGCGGCGCATTGCGAGGCGGTGGCCCAAGTGGGCATCCGCGACATCATGGCCGTCGGCCACACCCGCCCCCCCTTTCCCAAGGCCTATGACGGCGCGGGCGTGTCGGCGGCGCGGCAATATGAGGCGATGGCGGGGCTGTTCCGCGACTGGCACGGCCGCGGCCGGCAGTTGCTGTGCACCATGATGCCGGTGTTCCGTGGCGATGAGACGCATCGCGCCGAGATCGCCGAACAGGGCGCCGCCATGCTGCGCCTGGCCGCCGAGCATGCCGCGCTATTCCACCAGGATGGCCACCGCGGCGGCTCCATCGCGGTGGCGCATCACGAATTCGCGTTGCTCTCCCCGCGGGCCTTCCTGTCCCACTGCACCGACCTGACCGAGGCCGATATCGCGGCCTGCGCCGCCACCGGCGCGCATGTGGTCCATAACCCGTCGGCCATCGCCGCCGTGCGTGGCTTCTGCCCGGTGGTGCGCCTGCTGGAGGCCGGTGTGAACGTCGTGCTGGGCAGCGACGCCACCGCGCCTGATCGCAGCTCCGACATGTTCCGCCACATGTTCATGGCCCGCCGCTACGCCCAGCGCGCGGCGGCCGATGACAACCTGCTGCCGCCGGGCCGCGTGCTTGAAATGTGCACCGTGGACGCCGCCCGCGCGCTGAACATGCCCGATATCGGCGCGCTGGAGGCCGGCAAGCGCGCCGACATCATCACCGTGGACATGACCGCGCCGCATATGGCGCCGGCCAATATGCCGGTCTGGCGCGTGGTGTGCTTCGCCAGTGGTTCCGATGTGCGCGACGTGGTCGTGGATGGCCAGGTCCTGATGCGTGAGCGCCAGGTTGCGCATCTGGACGAGGCCGCAGTCTCGGCCCAGGCGGAACGCGCGACCGAAGCCATGCTCGCCAGCTCCGGCCTGGGCGCCCTGGTGGTTGAAGACGCGGGCTGGGGGCGCATCAGGCGCGGTCCCGCCTTGGGCGCATGATCCCCGGCTGGATCGCCTTCACCGTCTCGGCCGCGGCCTTCCAATGCTGGCGCACCGCCAAGCAGCAGAAGCTGCGCGGGCAGCTTTCGGTCAATGGCGCGGCGGTGGTGCGCTACCTCTATGGCGTGCCGGCAGGGCTTGTACTGCTGGGGGGGTATTGGTTGGTCTTCGGCGGCGAGGTCGGCGCCTTCTCGCTCGCCTTTCTCGCGCTTTGCGCCGCTGGCGGGCTAGGGCAGATCATCGGCACCAACCTGTTGATCATGTCGTTCGACTCCCGCGGCTTCGCGGTTGGCACCGCCTATTCCAAGACCGAAGCCATCCAGGCCGCCTTCATCGCGCTGATCCTGCTGGGGGAGGTGATTCCCTGGCTCTCCTGGGCGGGCATCGCGGTCTCGGTGGGCGGCGTGCTGATGCTCTCTTTTGCGGGCAAGGGCATGACGCCGGGCGCGCTGCTGGCGGCCACCCTGCAGCGCGGCGCCATGCTGGGCGTCGCCTCGGGCTTCGCATTCGCGGTCTGCGCCATCTTCATCAAGGCCGCCAACACCACGCTGCTGGGCGAGGACCCGATCCTGAAGGCGCTGGTTTGCCTGGTCGTCATCAACGCCATGCAGACCGCCATGCAGGGTACCTGGCTGCTCGCGCGGGAGCCCGCGGAAATCCGCCGCGTCTTCGCCACCTGGCGGGATTCGGCGCAGGTGGGCGCGCTCTCGGCGGCGGGTTCGGCCTGCTGGTTCTCGGCCTTCGCCCTGGCGCCTGTGGCCATGGTGCGCGCGGTGGGGCAGGTGGAGATCATCTTCACCCTGCTGATCGGCCGCTTCTACCTGAAGGAACGCATCAAGCCGGCTGAGCTCGCAGGCGCGCTGGTGGTCGTGGCCGGGGTGGTGCTGGTGCTGCTGGGGAAATACGGCGGATGAACCCTTACTTCCTGAACGTCCTGATCACCGGCGCCTCCTCAGGCCTCGGTGCGGCCATGGCCCGGGAATGCGCGGCCCCTGGCGTCACGCTGCACCTCTCGGGCCGCGACATGGACCGCCTGGGCGGCGTGGTGGATGCCGCGCGCGCCCGCGGCGCCAGTGTGCGCCCGGTGGTGATCGATGTGCGTGACGCCGAGACCATGGCCGAATGGATTCATGGTGCCGGGCGGCTGGACCTGGTCATCTGCAATGCCGGCGTCGGCGCGGGCACCGGCGATGCCTGGGAAAGCGCCGATGCCGCCCGTCGCGTCTTCGACACCAATGTGACCGGCGTGCTGAACACAGCACTCCCCGCGATCGAGGTGATGGCCACCCAGGCCCCCGCGCGCGATGGCTGGCGCGGCCATGTGGCGGTGGTGGCATCGCTGGCGGCCTTCGTGGCCGGCCCCTCCGCGCCTGCCTATGCCGCCAGCAAATCCGCGGTCCAGCGCTGGGCGGAGGCGCGGGATGGCACCGAACGCAAGCGCGGCATTCGCATGCATTCCATCTGCCCGGGCTTCGTGCGCACGCCCATGACCGCCGACAACCCATTCCCCATGCCGCTGCTGATGGATGCCGAGGAAGCAGCACGGCGCACCATGGCGGGGCTTGCGGTGGGGCGGCTGCGTATTGCCTACCCCAGGCGGATCTATTGGCTGGCGCGGGCGGTGGGCGGGCTGCCGCCGGGGTTGCTCAACCGGTTGCTGGGGGTGGCACCGCCCAAGCCGCGCGGCTGATCAGCCCAGCCCCAGCCGCCGCGCCAGCGCCCGATAAATCTCCACCTGCTCGCCCACATAGGTCCTAGTGTCGGCCGGCGAGAGCACCCGCGGCACGCTGCCCAGGCGGCGGGTGGTGGCAAGCCAACCTTCATCCTGCGCCAGCCGCCCCAACACCCCCACCCAGAAGGCCGTGACCTCCTCTGGCAGGCCGGGGGGGCCTGCCAGCGCATTCCAGCCTGCCAGCTGCTCCAGCACCGGGAAGCCTGCCTCGCGCACCGTCGGCACATCGGGCAGCGCCGGGAAGCGCTCGCGGGAGGAGACGGCCAGCGCGCGGACCGCCCCCTGCTGCACCTGCGCCAGCAATTCCGACAGGTTGTTGCCGATGAACTGCGCCTGGCCCCCGAGCAGCGCGGCCACCGCCTCACCGCCGCCACGGAAGGGGATGGCTGTGGCGGCATCCAGTTCCAGACCGGCGGCCACGAACATCTGCCGGATGCCCAGGTCCAGCACCGTGGCAGGGCCGGAGGTGGGAAAGTTGAACTGCCCGCGATGGGCGCGGATCGCCGCGAGCAGCGCCGAAAGGTCGCGCCATGGCGCATCGGCGCGCACGCCGATGACGAAGGGGTTCTCATCCAGCAGGCCCAGGAAGGTGAAGTCGTCCCAGGCGAAAGGGGTGCGCGGGTCGGTCGCCGGCAGGATGGCCGAGGAGCCGACGCGCGCCAGCAGCAGCGTATACCCATCGGGCCTGGCGCGGGCGACCAGCTGCGTGCCGATCGCGCCCGAAGCGCCGGCGCGGTTGTCCACCACGATGGTCAGCGGCCGGCCCGCCAGGCGCGGGGCATATTGCGCAAGCGTGCGCGCGGCGATGTCCGCGGCGCCGCCGGGCGAGAAGGGCACCACCAGCGTCACCGCACGCTCGGGCTGCGCCAAGGCGGGCGTGGCCAACGGCAAGGTCATCCATAGGCGGCGTTTGATGGTCATGGGCGAAGCCTCCCCGGGGGGGCATCATGGACCACCGGCGGGGCCGGGGGGGAGGGGGCGGGTGGACATGTCTCTTCACGCCATGCTACCGCAGATTACATGATAACCGAGCCTTGCCCCCTCACGGCCTCCCGGCACAACCCGATCGCACAGACTGAACCGGCGGCCGCGCGGCCCGGACGGCTGCGCGCGATGCTGCTGGCCGCTGCCCTGGCAGGTGTACCCATGCTGGCCTTGCCACAGGGCGCCGAGGCTTCGTCGCGCGATGCCGAGACCCGTGCCCAGGCGCAGGCCCGGACCGCTCAGGCCCGTCCCGCACAACCGCGCACAGCCCGCCCCGCGGCCCGCCAGGCCGGTCGGACCCAGGATGCGCGAACCAGCCGCCATGTGCGCACCCCGCTGCGCACCACCCCGCGCCGCACCCACACCGCCAGCCTGCGGCTGCCCGATCGCCCCCGCGAATTGCTGCCGGTGGTGATCGCGCCTGGCACGCAGGGTGCGATGTTCCAGGGCTCGCCCCGCGCCGCCTGCCTGGAGGCGACCCGCCGCGCCGAGCAGATCCACGGCCTGCCGCCGGGGCTGCTGACCGCGCTGGCCCTGTCCGAGAGCGGGCTGCATGCCTATGCGCTGAACATCGGTGGCCGCGCCGTGGTACCGGCCAGCTATGAGGCCGCGGCGGCACTGATGCGCGCGGCCGCGCCGCGCCGCAGCGTCATGGCGGGCTGCCTGCAGGTGAATGCGCGGGTGCATGCGCGCGGCGATGTCTGGCCGCTGGATGCGCGGCTGGCCGCCGACTGGGCCGGCGGACTGCTGGCCCGCTGGGCGGCCGAGCATAATTGGGAAGAGGCGATGCGCCGCTGGCACGGGGCCTCGCACCGCAACCTGCCACGGCTGCTCTGCCGGGTTCGCTCCAAGCTGGATGTGGTGCAGCCCGATAGCGAGCTGTTCAATGACCGCGCCTGCGACGAGGGCCGCGGTGCGCGGGCACGTCGCAGCGGCGAGGCGCATTTCGACCAGGCCGGGCTGCAGACCTTCTAGTGTGCCGGTTCTGAAGTTCGCTGATCCAGCGAACTTCAGATTCGGAAGATTCGGGGCCGATCCGAACAGGCTGAAGCGGCCCCTTGGCAGGCGAAGCAGAACGATGCGCCGGCCCGATCAACCGGGCCGGATGTCGTTCTCCCGCACAACCTGGCTCCATTTCTCCCAATCGGCGGCATAGGCGCGGGCGAAGCCGGCACGGCCACCACGGGCGGGTTCGGCGCCGAAGCTGCGGATGCGCTCGATGACATCGGGCAGGGCCAGGATGGCTTCAACCTCGGCCGCGAGGCGGTCCATGACGGGTTCGGCGGTGCCGCGCGGCGCCAGCAGCCCACCCCAGAAACCCACCTCATAGCCCGGCAGGGTTTCGGCAAAGGTCGGCACCTCCGGATAGAGCGGCGAGCGCTCCGTGCCGGTCAGCGCGATGGCGCGCAAGGAGCGCTCCTGCAGTTGGGCGCGCGGGGTGAACAGGCCGTCATGGGCCAGATCCACCTCGCCGCGGATCAGCGCGGTGATGGAGGGCTGGTTGCCGCTATAGGGCACGAGCGTTGGCTCGATGCCGGTGCGGCGCATCAGCAGCACCATGGCCAGGTGGTTCACCGCCCCGGTGCCGGGATGCGAGATGGTCAGACGCGGGCCGCGCTCGCGGGCCAATGCGATGAATTCCGCGACACTGCGCGCCGGGAAATCCGGCCGGCTGACCAGCGCGAGCGGCGCTGACTGCGCCATCACCACCGGCAGCAGCGCGGCCATCGGGTCGATATGCGTGGCGCGATTGACCAGCACGGCGATCTGCGTCGAGGGCGAGGTATAGAAGAAGGTCGTGCCATCGGGTGCGGCGCGCGCCACGTGATCGGCCGCGACCAGCGTGCTGGCGCCGGGCCGGTTCTCCACGATGAAGCTGCTGCCGGGGATGCGTTCGGCGAGCTTCTGCGCCAGCAGCCGGGCGATGATGTCATTCGCCCCGCCGGCGGCGAAGCCCACCACAAAGCGCACCGGGCGGGCGGGCCAGGCCTGGGCCGCGGCCCCGCGCGGCAGCGCGAGCAAGCCTGGTGCGGCGAGCA
>JAPLOK010000080.1 GCA_026400775.1 Alphaproteobacteria bacterium
GCCTCGCACGCCAGCCAGGTGCAGAGCCGCGTCAAGAAACTGGACAAGATCGAACGCGTGGAACCCCCGCGCCGCCGGCAATCGCTCGCCTTCGAGTTCCAACCCGCGCCACGCTCCGGCGATGACGTCGCCACACTGCGCGGCGTGCGCAAAGCCTATGGCAACCGCGTCATCTACGACCACCTGGACCTGCTGATCCGCCGCCAGGAACGCTGCTGCGTGCTGGGCGCCAATGGCGCGGGCAAATCCACCCTGCTCAAACTCATCACCGGTTCAACGACGGCGGACCGCGGCACTGTCACACTCGGCAGCAGCACCAAACTCGCCTACTTCGCTCAGCACGCGATGGAATTGCTGGACGGCGACGAAACCGTCTTTGAAAGCCTCGAACACCGCTTCCCGCGCGCCAACCAGGGCTCGCTGCGCAGCCTGGCCGGCTGCTTCGGCTTCCCCGGCGACGACATCGACAAGAAATGCCGCGTCCTCTCCGGCGGCGAAAAAGCCCGCCTGGTCATGGCACAAATGCTCTACGAACCGCCGAACTTCCTTGTCCTGGATGAACCGACCAACCACCTTGATATGGCAACCAAGGACATGCTGATCATTGCCCTGCAAAACTACGAAGGCACCATGCTCTTCGTCTCCCACGACCGACACTTCCTCGCCGCCCTCTCCAACCGCGTGCTGGAAGTCTCACCCGAAGGCATCCACCAATATGACGGCGGCTACACCGAATACGTCACCCGCACCGGCCATGAAGCACCAGGGCTGCATGGTTAGCGGCGCGGTGCTGGAGGGGTTGCGCGGAGCGGCCCTTGGGGAAGGGCTTTGCCCTCCCCCAGCCGCCCACCCACCAGGGGTCAACGATCCCTGGACCCGGTGTGGGTTGTTCGCCGCTCAGGGGAGGGGGCACGGCGCGCCGTTCCCAACAATTGCGACCTTGATGCCCCCTCCCCTGACTGGGGAAAGACAAACGGGATCCAAGGGCCTTTCGGCCTTTGGTGGATCGGGCGCTGCAAGCGAACGATGGTTTGGAGCGGGGCAAAGCCCCTCTCCAAGCACCACCCGCGCGCCCCATCAGCATCAGGGCCACTGACCATGCCTCGTAAGGTGTCGGGTTTGATCAGTCATGGGGTGGCGGCGCAGAACAGGAAGGCGCGGTTTGACTACAAGATTGGGGCTGAGATTGAAGCTGGCTTGGTGTTGTTGGGGCCGGAGGTGAAGTCGTTGCGGTCGGGGCGGGCGATGTTGGCCGATGCCTGGGCGGGTGAGCGTGACGGCGAGATGTGGTTGTTCAACGCGCATATTCCGGAGTGGCAGGCCGGCAGTTTCATGGCGCGGTTTGATCCGCGCCGGCCGCGGAAATTGTTGTTGCACAGAAACCAGGTGCGGCAGTTGATTGGTTCGACCACGAAGGAGGGTGCGACGGTGGTGCCGTTGGACATTCACTTCAATGAGCGTGGCGTGGCCAAGGTCTTGCTGGGCATGGCCGAGGGCAAGAAGCAGCATGACAAGCGTGCCGCGATCGCGCAGCGTGACTGGCAGCGTGACAAGGCGCGGATATTGAGGAACAAGGGCGAGTGATACGCATGCTGCCACTGATGGTTCTGCTTATGGCCTGTGTGCCGCAGGCAGAACCGGCGGTGTCGCTGCCGTCGGCTGACGCCACGCTGCTGCGCGTGCCGGTGCCGCAGGCCGATGGTTCGGTGGTGCAGATTGTGACCAGGCTTTGCGTGCCTGAAGGTGGCGCGCGGCGGCCGCTCGTGTTGATCAACCATGGCTCGCCGGCGCAGGCCGCGCAGCGCCCGGCCATGTCACCCACGGGATGCGGGCATGAGGCGGTGCGGTTTTTCACGGCGCGCGGCCATGCGGTGGGTGTGCCGTTGCGGCGTGGCTATGGCGCCTCGGGCGGCGGCTGGGCCGAGGCTTTCGGCAGTTGCAACAATGCTGATTTCTTCGCCGCCGGCCTGGAATCCGCGCGCGACATGCGCGCGGCCATCACGGCTCTGACGGCGCGGCCTGACGTGCCGCGCGGCCCTGTGCTGGTGGTCGGCCAATCGGCCGGCGGCTGGGGCGCGATGGCGC
>JAPLOK010000212.1 GCA_026400775.1 Alphaproteobacteria bacterium
CCGTTCTTGAAGGCTTCGCGCATGATGGTCTCGTCGCGCCGCAGCAGCGCTTCCGACCGGCCCAGATCGACCATCAGGTTGCCGTACTCGGTGCGCTTGACGACGCCGTTGATGACCTCGCCCACGCGGTCCTTGTATTCGTCGAACTGCTTCTTGCGTTCCACCTCGCGCACGCGCTGCACGATCACCTGCTTGGCGGTCTGGGCGGCGATGCGGCCGAAATCGATCGGCGGCAGCGGGTCGATGATGAACTCGCCCACCGTGATGCCGGGCTTGACCTTCTGCGCGATGCGCAGCGGCATTTGCGTGGCTTCATTCTCCGGCGGCTCTGCCTCCACCACCTCGGTCCAGCGCGAGAGCTTCACCTCGCCGCTCTTGCGGTCGATGGTGGCGCGGATGTCCTTCTCCAGGCCGTATTTCGCGCGGCCGGCCTTGCCCATGGCCTGCTCCATGGCATCGATGACCTCTTCGCGCTCGATCATTTTCTCGCGCGCGACGGCATCGGCCACCAGCAGCAATTCGGGGCGTGCGACAGATACGTCGAGGGCCATGGTCAATGCTCCTTCCTAGGGTCGCGCCGGCCTTTCGGGGCCGGCGCTTCGGGCTTGCGGCTGCGCGGGGCGCGGGGCGCCGGCGCTTCGGGTTCATCGGTGGTCGGCGGCTGCGTCGCCGCGATCAATTCATCGGTCAGCACGAGCTTGGCGCGGCGGATATTGGAACGCGGAAACGCCGCATCCGCGCCGTCATCGAGGCGCATGCGCACCATCTCCGCATCCGCGCCCAGTGCCACGCCGCGAAAGCGCTTGCGGCCATCCTGCGGGATATGCAGCTCCAGCGTGGCGATATGGCCGGCAAAGCGTTCCCAATCCCTGATGCGCGTCAACGGGCGGTCGATGCCCGGGCTGCTCACCTCCAGCATCCATTCGCTGCGGATCGGGTCCTCCACGTCGAGGATCGCGCTGACCTGGTGGCTGATCGCCTCGCAGTCATCCACGGTGAAGATGGCGCCGTCGGCGCGGTCGGCCATGATCTGCACCACGGGCTTCTCCTTGCCCGAGACCTGCACGCGCACGAGCTCATAGCCCATGGCTTCAATGGCCGGTGCGATGGCATCGGCGATGCGGCCTTCCAGGCCGTCATGGTGCGGGCGTTCCGCGATCAAGACACTCTCCAAGATCCGAAGGGGCGGACCTTTCGGCCCACCCTCACATCGGACAGTGATGTATGGAATGCCTGGGATGTAGTCCGGCCGTGAGCGTCATGCAAGTCGCAGGCGCTATGCCTGCAATTCCCTCACATGCGCGACGGTGGATTCGGCCAGCGCCTGCAGGTCGTAGCCGCCTTCCAACATCGACACGATGGGGCGCCGCAGCTTTACGATCTCCCGCGTGATCCAGGCGAAATCCGCGGCCTCCAGTTCCATGTTCGCCAGCGGGTCCCGCCGGTGCGCATCGAACCCCGCTGAGATGATCACCAGCGCCGGATCGAAGGCCGCGACACGCGGCAATATCCCCGCCCATGCCGAGCGGAACTCGGCGCTGCCGGCACCCGGTGGCAGCGGCGCGTTGATGATGTTGCCCACGCCTGTCTCGCTCGCCTGCCCGGTGCCGGGATAGAGCGGCATCTGGTGCGATGACGCGAACAGGATCGACGCATCATCGGCCACGCAGGCCTGGGTGCCATTGCCGTGATGCACGTCGAAATCCAGGATCGCGACCCGCGCCGCACCCAGCGTTTGCGCGTGCCGCGCTGCCACCACCACGCTGCTGAACAGGCAGAAGCCCATCGGCCGCGCCGGTTCGGCGTGATGCCCAGGCGGGCGTACGGCGCAGAAGGCGCGCTGCACCTCGCCGCCCAGCACCGCCTCCACAGCGCGAATGCCAGCCCCCGCAGCGCGCAGCGCCGCCTCGGCCGAGCCGGCTGACATGAATGTGTCCGGGTCCAGCGCCACGATCTCGCCCGGTGCGGGGCGCACCTCCAGGATGGCCTGAACGTATTCCGGCGGATGCGCGCGGGCGAGTTGTTCGGCGATGGCGCGCGGCGCTTCCTCGCGGATCAGGGGCGCGAATTCGCGGGTCTCCAGCGCCGCCCAGATGGCGCGTAGCCTGTCCGGGCGTTCGGCCGCATGCGGGCCCATGTCGTGCTCGAGGCATGCCGTGTGCGTGATGAACAGCATCAGCCGCGCTTCCGCAGCCGGATGTGCAATTCACCATCGCGCTTTTCCATGGCCAGCAGCGTATGTCCGGTCTCCTGGGCGAAGGCGGGGAAGTCGGCCTCCGCCGCCGGATCGGTGGCCACGAGGGCGAGCTCTGCGCCCGCCGGCAATGCGCGCAGCGCCTTGTTGGCTTTCAGCACGGGCAGCGGGCATTTCAGCCCGCGTAGATCCAGCGTCTCCATCGCATCCTTGCAGCACGCGCGGCACCTTGTCCGCAAGGCCGGCGCGCGCCACCTTCCACGCATGAGGGCAGGCGTGGATGTGGGCGGCACCAAGATCGAGATCGTGGCGCTGGATGATGCCGGCGTCCCGGTGCTGCGGCGCCGCGTGCCCACCCCGCGCAGCTACCAGGGCGTGATCGATGCTATCGGCGCCCTGGTTGCCGCGGCGGAGGCCGAACTGCACCGCACATGTACCGTGGGGCTGGGCATTCCCGGCAGCCTCAGCCCGACCACCGGCCTGGTGCGCGGCGCCAATTCCACCTGGCTGAATGGCGGCAATCTGCAGCAAGACCTGATGCGTCGGCTGACGCGCCCGGTGCGCATTGCCAATGACGCGAATTGCCTGGCCGTGAGCGAAGCCGCCGATGGCGCGGGCGCTGGAGCGGCGTCAGTGTTTGGCGTGATCCTGGGGACGGGTGTCGGCGCGGGCATCGTGATCGGCGGCAAGCTGCTGGAGGGTACCAACCGCATCGCCGGCGAATGGGGCCACAACCCGCTGCCCTGGATGACGCGCGCCGAGCACCCCGGCCCGCCATGCTGGTGCGGGCGGCATGGGTGCATCGAGACTTTCCTGTCGGGACCCGCGCTGGCCGCCGATGCCGGCATGGCTGATGCTTCAGCGCTGCCGGCCCTGGCCGCGAGCGATGCGCTGGCCGCCGCCGCGCTGGAGCGGCACACCGAACGCCTGGCGCGCGCGCTCGCGCATGTGATCAACCTGCTGGACCCCGAGGTGATCGTGCTGGGCGGCGGGCTGTCGAACATGGCGCACCTGTATGAACAGGTGCCGCGCCTCTGGGAGCGGTCGGTGTTCTCGGATGTGGTGCGCACGCGCCTGGTGCGTGCGGCGCATGGCGACAGTTCCGGCGTGTTCGGTGCGGCGAGGCTGTGGTGATCCGCGCAGGCCTCGGCTTCGGCGCGCTGGGTTTCTTGGCCGGGGCCATGCTGGGGCCGCTGCGCGAATTGGTGCTGGCGCCCCGCCTGGGCGGCATGGCTGCGGCGCTGATGGAAGCGGTGGTGATGGCCGTGCTGCTGTGGCTGGCCGCGCGCGCCACCCTGCCGCGCCATGCCGATGCGCGCGGCCGCGCCGTGATCGCGGTGATCGCGCTGCTGGTGGTGTTGCTGGCGGAATTCGCACTCGCCTGGGTGTTTGTCGCCACCGGACTCACCGTGGGGCGCGCCCCGCGCAGCCTGGCCGAACAGGCGCCAGGCGTGGTGCTGCTGTTCTGGCTGGTGGCATTGCCCTTTCTGGTGCGCAGGTGATGCGCGGGCTGTGCCGCGATTGCGGTGCGATCGACCGGCCCGGGGCCAGTTGCCATGCCTGTGGCGGGCGGCGCATCATCCGCCATGCGGAGTTGTTCGACCTGGCCATCGCGCATGTCGATTGCGACGCCTTCTATGCCAGTGTGGAAAAGCGCGATGCACCCGAGCTGGCCACGAAGCCCGTGATCGTGGGTGGCGGGCGGCGCGGAGTGGTGGCGGCGTGCTGCTACATTGCGCGCACGCGCGGTGTGCGCAGCGCCATGCCCATGTTCAAGGCGCTGGCCGCCTGCCCGGATGCTGTTGTGATCAAGCCCGACATCACGAAATATGCGCGCGAGGGCCGGCGCATCCGCGAGATGATGCAGGCGCTGACGCCATTGGTCGAAGCCATGTCCATCGACGAAGCGGCGCTGGATCTGCGCGGCACGGAGGCGCTGCACCGTGCGCCGCCGGCGGTGGTGCTGGCCCGCTTTGCGCGCGATGTGGAGCGCGCGGTGGGCGTGACGATTTCCGTGGGCCTCGCGCCCAATCGCCTGCTGGCCAAGATCGCTGTGGACCGCGACAAGCCGCGCGGCTTCGCGGTGATCGGCGCGGCCGAGGCCGCCGCCGTGCTGGCGCCCGAGCCCGTCGGCCTGTTGCCCGGCGTGGGGGCGGTGCTGGCAAAGAGGCTTCATGGCATGGGCATCACGCGGCTGGGCCAATTGGCGGCGATGGATGCGAGGGAGGCGGCACGCCGCCTTGGCGATGACGGACCCGCGCTGGCCGCGCGAGCGCGCGGCGAGGACAACCGCCCGGTCACACCGGACCGTGAGACCAGGAGCGTATCGGCCGAGACAACCTTCGATTCGGACCTTCGCACAATGGCGGAATTGGAAGCGCCGCTATGGTGGATATGCGAAAAGCTCTCGCGCCGGCTGGCGGCGAAAGGTCTTGCTGCAAGCGGTGTCGCGCTGAAGTTAAAGACGGCGGATTTCGCCATCCGCACGCGGCATGCCCGGCTGCCGGTGCCCTCCATCGTGCCTGAGATGTTCTTCGACGCCGCGCGCATGCTGTTGGCGCGTGAGGTGGATGGCACTGCCTTCCGCCTGATCGGCCTGGGCGCGCAGCCGCTGGTGGAAGGGGCGCTCGCGGACCGGCCTGACCTGGCCGATCCGGATGCCGGAAAACGCGCTGCCAAATGGGCTGCGATGGAAACGTTGCGCGGCAAGTTCGGCGACCGCGCGGTGGTGACGGGTCGCGGCCTGCGCCGCCACTAGACATTCAGAGCAGCTTTTGTCCGATTGGCTGAACCGCGTAGCGGTTCAACTCGATTGAACGCCGCTCTAGAAAACGAAGTCGCTCGCCGTCAGCGCGCTCGCGCCATAGACGCCGAATTGCCCGCCTGGCGTCGTCACCAGCACCCCGCCGGCCAGCACCTGCAAAACCCCGGGCGCTGTCAGCTGCGCAGCGCTGGTCAGGCCGGCGAGGCGGGCATCCAGCAGGTCGCCCTCGGCCCGGTTGAAGTCGAACACCTCGTCAAGGCCTAAGCCCACCACGAAGGTATCGGCGCCGCTGCCCCCGACCAGCTGGTCATGGCCGGTGTCGCCGATCAGCACGTCGTTGCCGCCGGCGCCGCGCAGCACATCATTGCCCGCTCCGCCGTCCAGGGTGTCATTGCCCGCCTGGCCCCAGAGCGTGTCTTGGCCGCCCATGCCCTGGATGTTCGTGGCGGTGCCCAGGACGGAGGCGACGATCTGCTGCGCACCCGCGCTGCCGGTCACGGCATTACCGCCGAAGACGCGGATGATCTCGATCTCGTCGAGGCTGGTCCAGCCGCTGACCGTCACGAACACCGTGTCGCTTCCGCCACCGGGCAGTTCCTGCACCACATCGGCCACATCGTCCACGACATAGGCGTCGTCGCCGGCGCCGCCGGCCATGGTGTCGTTGCCCGAGCCGCCGCGCAGCGTGTCGTTACCCTGGCCGCCGAGCAGGCTGTCATTGCCCTCCTCGCCCCAGAGCTGGTCATTGCCGGCGGCGCCATCGATAGTGTCGTCACCGGCCTTGCCGGCCAGCGCATTATTGCCGCCATTGCCGGTCAGCGCATTGGCGAGCGCATTGCCCACCGCCACCACATGGCCCGCACCGGTGAAGGAGAGGTTGAGCACCGCATCGGCGAGGGCGAAGAAGCCGGCCGCAGCCGATGGCGCTTCCAGCGTCAGCCCGTTGGTAAAGACGCCGCCATTGGCCCCATCGGTCACCGCGCCGGGCTTGCGGATGGTCAGCATATCGCCCGATTGCACGCCCGTGCTGGCTTCGGCGATGCTGTTGACGGACTTCACCACCGTGCCGCTGCGGGTGACAAGCACCGCGGGGTCCAGCCGCAGGTTCACCACCAGCGGGTCATGGTCGGAATAGCGCCAGGGCTGGGTGCCGTCGAAGATGCTCGTCGGGCGCCCGAAATCAGTGTTGTAGTCCAGCGCGTCCGGCTCGGGCGAATTGGCCAGCCATTCATGCACGCCCACCACCCGGCCGGCCATGCTCGTGCTGGACAGCGCGTAGTCGAGGTAGCCCTTCTGCCCGTCGAACACAAAGGAGGCGGCGTTCGGCCCGATACGGTCGGCGATCAGGTTGCGATAGCCCGCCGTGTCCGTCAGGTGACGGATCGAGATCTCGCGCGCGTAGGAGTTGAAGTCGCCCATCAGCAGCAGGTCTGGGTCGGTGATGCCGGTGGGGTTGGTCTTCAGGAAGGCGTCCAGCGCCTGAGTGGCCAGCAGGCGCTGGTTGTTCCAGTTGCCGGCGCCGCCCAGCGCGTCGGCGTCAAGGCCGGTGCCGGTGCCGGATTTCGACTTGTTGTGCACGGCGGCCAGCGTGAAGGTCTCGCCG
The DNA here is from genome assembly GCA_026400775.1 of Alphaproteobacteria bacterium. GTDB lineage: Bacteria > Pseudomonadota > Alphaproteobacteria > Acetobacterales > Acetobacteraceae > Rhodovarius. The sequence continues at coordinate 6,562 of JAPLOK010000212.1, forward strand.
CCGGCGGTCTGCGTGAAGCTGGTGACCAGCACGGCCCGGCTGGTGTCCGGGCCGTTGAACACGGCGCCCACGGTGGATTGCGACAGGAAATTCGCCGGCAGTAGGTTGGCGGTGATCAGGCCGGGGATGTCGCTGTCGTCCAGCACCTGCACCGTGCTGCCGGTCGCCACCGCGAGCTTGTCGGTGCGGTAGAGCATGCCGACCGAGATCGCATCGCCGCCGAGGAACGGCGTGCCCGGATCGACGAAGGCCCAGCGGCCCGGCGCGCCGGTCGCGGTGTTGAATTCGGTGACCAGCGTGCTGATCGCGCTGGCGGTCCCGAAGCCGTTGTTCTCGATCTCGTTCAGCACGATCAGGTCGGCGTCGAGCTGTTCCAGCGCGGTGTAGAGCTTCTGCTTCTGCCGCACGAGTTCGGCTGCATTGTTGGCGCCGCGCGGTTCGAGGTTGCTCGGACCGGTGGTGGCGCCGCCGGCATTCAACGTGGTGAAGTAGTTCAGGAGGTTCGCGCTCGCCACCTTCAGGTCGCCGCCGTCGCGGCCGGGCGCGGCCAGGCGCGGCTGCGCATCGGTGATGGTGGGCGCGTTCTGCGGCAGCATCCGCCATTCGTTGAAGGCGAATTGCAGATTGCCCACCAGGCCGCTGAAGGTATCGCCCATGGACGGGGCGTTGGCCGTGGTGATGGTTGTGTCGAAGACGCGGATCGGGTTCGGGTTCTGCACCGAAAGCCCGTCATCGACCATGATCGAGCGCGCGCCGAGCGCCTGCAGATACGCGGCATAGCCCGTGGCATCCGGCAGGTTGTTCTGCGTGAACTGCACGGATTGCGTGCCTTGTGCCACGCGGAATTCGCCGAAGCGGTCGAGGTTGAACATCTCGGTGATGGTCATGGTCTGCGGCAGGCGCAGCAGCATGCCCTCGGCGAATTCCAGATCGGGCAGCACGCGGCCGCCGGCTGTGATGGTGCCGGTGGCGGGCAACGATACGTCGGTCGCGAAAGTGCTGATGACCTGCGTGGACGTATAGGCGCCGGCGGTGGTGATGCTGATGCCGGTGGCGGAATTGGCGACGCTGAGCTGCGTCTGGTTGAAGTTTTCGGCGACCACGCCGGTGACGCGCACGATGTCGCCCACCACGACATTCACGCCAGGCGCGCTGCTGCCATCGGACTGGAAGATGAAGATGCCCTCGGAGGTGGCGGCATTGCCGTCGCCGGTGATCTGCTGGACGAAGAAGCCCTGCAGGTTGCGGTTGGCATCGGTATCGCCGTTCTGGAAATCGCCAGTGACGACGCCTTCGATGGTGACGGTCTGGCCGACCAGCGGAGAGGCAGTGCCGCTGCCCTGTATGCTGGAAATGGCGGTCAGCGTGGGCGCCGGCGCGTCGTCATTTTGCACGGTGGCGTTGGCGGTGGTCGTGCCCAGCGTATAGCCGCCGGTCGGTGCGCTGAGCGTGATGGTGAAGGTCTCGTCGCCCTCGATCGTGGTGTCGCCCACGATGTTGACCACCAGCGCGGCCGCGGTCGTCGAACCGGTCAGCGCCACGGAGAAACCGCTGCCCAGCGCGAAGCCCGCGACCGGCACGCCGTCGAGCGTGACGCTGGCGATGTCGGCGGCGTCGAAGCCCGAGCCCGCGGTGATGGTCGCGGTCACGGCGGTGTTGGCGGCGGTGTCGCTGCGCGTGATGGTGAAGTTGAAGGCGGTTCTGCCGGTATTGCCTTCCGGCTGGGCGAGTGTGCCGGGCGCGATGCCGATGCTGCCCGTGGGCACCGGCGAACCGGCGGTCAGGGTGATGTTGTCAAAGCCCACCTCGTCTCGGCTGCCCGTGCCGGGGTTGGCCGCGTTGTCGCCGATGGTCCAGCGGATGAAGACGTAGTCATTGGGGTTGATGGTGCTGGTGAAGCTCTGGCTGTCCAGCGCCACCTGGGTCCAGGGCGCCGCGGTCCCGCCGACATTGGTGGTGGGCGTCACCCAGCTCAGCGCCGCGACGGTGCTAGAGAAGGTGGCAGGCTGCGTATCCGCGCTCTGCACCGCCCAGGAGAGATTGACCGCGACCGAGCGGTCGGCGTTGTTGCGGACCACGCCATCATAATCGAGGCTGAAGCCTGTGATCGCGGTCGCGCCCGTGTACTGCACGCGCAGCGTGATGGTGCCCGCCGTGGTACCGAATTCCGCGCCTGTGCTCTGGATGACGAAGGCGGTGTCGAGGCCGGTGATGCCGGTACTGACGGCGTAGACGCCGGCTGTGGTCGGGTCGGCGCTGCCGGTGATCACGCCGCGGGCATAATCGCCCGTCGTCGTTGCCGTGCCGCCGTAGTTCAGCAGGCCGGAATTGTCGCTGAAGCCCTGGATACGCCAGAAATCCGAATCAAGCTGCCCGGCGGCGGGCGTGGGCTGGAAGCCCGCGGCGGTGAAGCCGGTGAAGGTGATGGGAAAGCTGGTGCTGAATGACATGGCGCGGCCCTCATAAAGCCCGCGCCTTTACCGGTTGTTCATGTAAGCCCGATGAGAGAGCGATGGCGAAAGGGTTGCCTTTGCGTGACAACCCCTCAGCACACTCAATCCATCTTCTTCTTCAGGTTCTCATCCAGCTTGGCCAGGAACGCCTGGGTGTTCAGCCAGGGCTGATCCTTGCTGATCAGCGTCGCCAGGTCCTTGGTCATGAAGCCGGATTCCACCGTCTCGATGCAGACGGCTTCCAGCGCATTGGCGAAATCCACCACATCGGGCGTGCCGTCGAACTTGCCGCGATAGGCCAGGCCGCGGGTCCAGGCGAAGATGGACGCGATGGGGTTGGTGGAGGTCTCACGGCCCTTCTGGTGCTCGCGATAGTGGCGGGTGACGGTGCCGTGCGCGGCTTCCGATTCCACCGTGGCGCCATCGGGGGAGAGCAGCACGGAAGTCATCAGGCCGAGCGAGCCGAAGCCCTGCGCCACGATGTCCGACTGCACGTCGCCATCATAGTTCTTGCAGGCCCAGACATAGCCGCCTTCCCACTTCAGCGCGCAGGCCACCATGTCGTCGATCAGGCGGTCTTCATAGGTGATGCCGGCGGCGGCGAAGCGCTCGGCGAATTCGCTGTCGAAGACGCGCTTGAAGATGTCCTTGAACTCGCCGTCATAGGCCTTGAGGATCGTGTTCTTGTGGCTGAAATACACCGAGTAGTTGCGCGACAGGCCGTAGTTCAGGCAGGCGCGGGCGAAGCCCTCGATCGACTTGCGGGTGTTGTGCATGCCCATCAGTACGCCGCCGCCGGCGGGGAAGTTGGTCACTTCCAGTTCCACGGGTGCGCTGCCATCGGCGGGCGTCCAGGTGAGTGTGGCCTTGCCGGCGCCGGGGATCTTGGTCTCGGCTGCACGATAGATGTCGCCATAGGCATGGCGGCCGACCACGATCGGCTTGTTCCAATGCGGCACCAGGCGGGGGACGTTCTTGCAGATGATCGGCTCGCGGAAGATCGTGCCGTCCAGGATGTTGCGGATGGTGCCGTTGGGGCTGCGCCACATCTTCTTGAGGTTGAATTCGGCCACACGCGCTTCGTCAGGTGTGATGGTCGCGCACTTTACGGCTACGCCATACTGCTTGGTGGCGTTGGCGGCATCGACCGTCACCTGGTCATCGGTCTGGTCGCGGTATTCGACGCCCAGGTCGTAATACTTCAGATCAATATCGAGGTAGGGCAGGATGAGGCGGTCCTTGATGAACCCCCAGATGATGCGCGTCATTTCATCGCCGTCCATTTCGACGACGGGGGTTTTCACCTTGATTTTTGCCATTGCCTTGCCTGCGCCGCGTGGGCGCTCCTCTGAACAGGTCCCGCGGCCCGACGCCGCGCCGGGCCCTTCCAGGACTTCTTGAAGCGTGCGGACCATTGCACCGCAGCACCGTCCCCGCAAGACCGCCCACACCGCGCCGATGCAACCATTGCGAGTGTTTGTACACCTAAGTCTTGCATCGCCTGGCAGCGATGTGGTGACGTCCGCCCGTGAGCCAGGGGAGAGGTTCACAAAGCACAACCTGCGGCAGCACTAGGGCGTGAATAACGCAACTGTGACTCGCTCCGCATCACGCTGTGAGGCACTGATCATGTCGATGACAAACCTCGCTATCCCCCCCGCAGTGGCACGCCTTTGTGAAGCGGAGCTGCTGACCCGCTTGCCACAGTTGAAGGCTGCCATCGGCGGTGCAGAGTTTTCATCCGCGCGCGAACACGCGCATGCGCTGAAGGGCATGGCCGCGAATTTCGGCTTGGCCGACTTGGCGCAGGCGCTGGCCGGGCTGGAAGCCGCCGCGCGCGATGGCTCCTGGCCGCTGGATGGCAGAATGGCAGCTTTGGAGCGCGCCTTGGGCCCGGCTTTGGCCGCACTCTCGACGCGGCACTGATTGACGCCATTCTCTCGTAACGGGCGAGCGCAGGCGTGATGTCTCGTGCCCCCGGATGCCGCGCATAAATCTCTGGTTTGCTTGGCTTTCGTCGGGTTTCCGGCGGTGCCCATTCGGGCGCTTGGGGGCAGTGCGAGCGGTTTTGGTATCAGCCGTTCCAGCCGACATCCAGCGTCGCCACTTCCCCGAAGGTGGTGCGCCTGCGCGCGGCTTCGCGGATGATCGGCCATGAGGTGGCGGTCATCGTCAGGAAGGGCATCGGGTCCGACCAGGACCAGCTGACATCGCGCGTGGTGAACAGACTTCGCAGCGCCGCGCCCCCGCCGCGCCCCCATGCCGCGGTCAGCACGGAATAGGCTTGCTGCAACACACGCTCGGGCCGGTGGCGCAACGGTTGCGTGGCGTCCAGCACGGCGGGCGCGATATCCTCCATGCGCCAGAAATGCAGGCCGGAAGTGGTGCGCGGGTTGCACTCGATCCCCCAGGGGCGCCCCTGCGCATCGAGAATGAAATCGAAGCTGATGAAGCCGGTCCAGCCGGTTGCCGCGACGAAGCGGGCGATCCATTCCTCGGTGGCGGGGTGGTCGATGCGTTCGAAGGCAATGGCGACCGCGCCCGAGAACAGCTTGCCGCGATACACCACCGTGGAGGCCACGCGCCCGCCATGCGCGAGGCTGCAGGACGAGATCACATCACCATGGATGCGCCGCTGCACGACATGACCGGCTTCGTCAGGCACGGCATCGCCCGCGTTGAAGAAGCGTACGCCGCGGCCGGAACAGGAATGCACGGGCTTGGTGATGACATCGCTGCGCGCTGCCAGCGCGACGGCCTCGGCACTGCCTGGGCTGAAGCTCTCCGGCACCGCCAGGCCGAAGCTCTGCGCCATGTCGATGAAGCCTTGCTTGTGGTGCGCGCGCAGCACCAGTTGGGGCGGCATGGTGAAGAGGCGCGCATCGGGGAGATGCGCGACATGCGGCGTCTCCTCTGAGACGGGCACCACGAGCGAAGCGTTTTCAGCGCGGCTGACGGCACCCAGGGCCGCCAGGTATTCTGCATGGCCTGCGATCGGCGCCGGCACCTGGCGCTGCGCCGCACAGGCGCGGGAGGCGCCGACCAGCGTGCGCGCGAAGGGCTCGGCCACCACCACGCGCCAGCCAGCGGCATGGAAACTGCGCGCGATGTCCAGCGCCTTGGGCAGCCGGCCCAAGGTGAGGAGCATGGTGTTCATCGGCGCGTCAGCGTCATCATCACCTGGCGCGCGGGGCGGGTGGTCAGGCGCGCGGCGGGACGCACGCGATCGGCGTCGATGACGTGCATGTCGAAGCGGCGGAACAGCCGGGCGATGAGCAGGATGGCCTCCGTCTGCGCGAAGGCGGCGCCGGCACAGACGCGCGGGCCGATGCCGAAGGGGATATAGGCACCGGCGGTCATCTCGGCCTCGCGCTCTGGCAGGAAGCGGTCGGGGTCGAAGGCATGCGGGTTGCGCCAGAAGGATTGGTGGCGGTGCAGCACCCATGGCGCGACCATGACCAATGCACCGCGCTTCACGCGGTGGTCGCCGATGGTCGCGGCCTCCATCGCCACGCGCGGCAGGAAGGTGATGGGCGGGTAGAGGCGCAGCGTTTCGCGGAACACGTTGCGCGTGACCAAAAGACGGCGCGTGTGTTCGAAGCCGATCTCGCCGCCGCCGGTGACGGCTTCGATTTCGGCACGCATGCGGGCGACCAAGGCGGGTTGCGAGGCCAGCAGATAAAACGCCCAGGTCAGGGCACTGGCGGAGGTTTCGTGGCCCGCCAGGAACAACACGCCGAGCTGGTCGATAAGCTCCTCGCGCGTGAAGCGGGTGTCGGTTTCCAGGTCGCGCGCTTCGATGACCTGCTGGCAGATGTCGTCGTAAGTTGCGTCCTGCGCCAGATGGGTATCGAGCAGATCCCCCAGATGCGCGCGGATCAGCCGGCAGGCTTCCAGCACATGGGCTTCCTGCTGGACTTTCTTGAAGGCCGGGTCGAAGATCAGGCGGCGGATTTTCACCTGCGCCACGCTGCGCTCGAACAGTGTGAAGGCGTCGAAAACGTCATGCGCCACCTGGCTGTCCAGCGTGGTGGAGAACACCGTGCGGCAGATGATGTCGGCCGTCAGGTGCGACATGGTCAGGTCTAGGCTGACAGGCCGGTTTTCGGCTGCCGCTTCGGCGAGCTTGTCTTCCATCGCAGCACAGCCATCGGCCATGGCGGGGAAGGCGCGGTTGACCCGCATCATGGACAGCGACGGGTCGATCATCCGGCGCTGGCGCTGCCACACCGAGCCGGAGCTGGTGAAAATGCTGTCGCCGATCAGCGGGTCCAGCGCGTCGACCATCAGGTCGGATTTCGGGAAGATGCCGCCCTGGTCGGACAGCACGCGGCGCACC
>JAPLOK010000143.1 GCA_026400775.1 Alphaproteobacteria bacterium
CTTCGCCTGGATGCCGCTGATCTTCACCTTCATGCTGGCCAGCTTCCCGGCCGGGCTGATCATCTACTGGGCGTGGAACAATGTGCTTTCCGTCGCGCAGCAATACTACATCATGAAGAAGCACGGTGTGGCGAATCCGGCCAAGTGACCGGCCTTCTCGACGCCCGTGACGACGGCGAGCGCGCGGCCCTGATCGAAACAGGCCGCGTGCTGTTCGCGCATGAGTGCAATTTCTTCTACGCTTCCCAGCGCATCGACCAGTTGCCGCCGCCCGGCTTGCCGGAAGTCGCACTCTGCGGCCGTTCCAACGTGGGCAAGTCATCGCTGATGAACGCGCTGACCGGGCGCAACGCGCTGGCCCGTGTCTCGCACACGCCCGGCCGCACCAAACAGCTCAACTTCTTCAACCTGGCCGACCGCATCACGCTGGTGGACATGCCAGGCTATGGCTACGCCCAGGCCGCCAAATCGGTGAAGGAGGACTGGCAGGGGCTGATGTTCGACTTCCTGCGCGGCCGCCCCAGCCTGCGCCGCGTGCTGCTGCTGCTGGATGCGCGCATTGAGACCAAGGCCTCGGACCTGGCGGTGATGGACCTGCTGAACCAGGCCGCCGTCGCCTTCCAGATCATCCTGACCAAGGCCGATGACGCCAAGACCTGGTGGCTCAACAAACGCCAGGAAGAAGCGGCTGAACTCGTTCGCAAGCACGCCGCGGCACACCCGCTGGTGATCACCACCAGCAGCAGCTCCGGCCTGGGCATCCCGGAATTGCGGGCCGAGATCGCCTCGCTGGCCGTATAAGGCGCTACAGCCCCTTCGCCGCTTCCAGCACCGCGGCCGCATGTGCTTCGGGCTTCACCTTCCGCCACACGGCCTTCACCTTGCCGTCGGCACCGACCAGGAAGCTGGAGCGTTCCATCCCCATGTATTTCTTGCCGTACATGCTCTTCTCGACCCACACACCATAGGCCTCGGCCACCTTGTGCTCCGGGTCGCTGGCGAGCGGAAATTCCAACTTGTACTTGGCCGCGAATTTCTCGATCGGCGGCATCGCGTCGGGCGAGACGCCGATCACGGTCAGTTCCAACTTGCCCAATGCGGGCAGCGCTTCCTGGATGCCGCAGGCCTGCTTGGTGCAGCCTGGTGTGTCGGCCTTGGGGTAGAAATACAGAAGGTAAGGCTTGCCCTTCAGCTTCGCCGAGGAGACTTCGCGTCCGCCGCTGGCGGCCATCTTGAAGGCCGGCGCCTTGTCGCCGGGGTTGGGGCCGTTCTCGCTCATGCATTGTCTCCTGCTTCGGGGTCGCCCAGGTGGCGGCGGAAGGCTGCGCGCACCATCTCGGCTCGGCTATCGATCTGTGTGCGCAGGGCGGGGCCGTCAACCGGGGCGATGGGCAGCACCTGTGCCGCACCACGCAGCAAGGCGGCTTCCGCGGCCGGTGCCAGGGCTTCGTCGCGCGGGCGCGCCACCATCAATCGCCGCAGGCCGAGCAGCGTGCGCCACAGGGCTTCGGCCTCGATCAGCGCAGGTGCTTCGGGCAGCAGGCCGGCGCGGCCGAGGGCGGCCAGCATCTCCCGCGTGGAGCCGCCGGTCAGGGCAGGGTGGCGGGCGGCGTGTTCCAGGCTCAGGGCTTGGGCGATGAATTCCACCTCGATCATGCCGCCGCGCATGGCCTTGAGGTCCCATGGCCCTTCGGGCGGCAATTCGCGCAGCATGCGCGCGCGCATGGCGCGTGCGTCGTCCAGCACCCGGCCGGGCGGGGCGCTGCGCAGCAGGCCGGCGCGCAAGGCGCGCGCCACCTTGCGCCGGAAGCCGATGGGGCCCGCGGCCACCACGCGCCCGCGCGTCAGCGCCATGCGTTCCCAGGTCCAACTCTCACTCGCGTGGTAGTTCGCGAAGCTGTCGATGCGGGTGGCGACGGGGCCTTTGTTGCCGGTCGGCCGCAGCCGCATATCCACCTCGAACAGCCGTCCCTCGGCGCCGGGCGCGGAGAGGGCGGCGACCATCTGGTGCGCCAGCCGGATGAAATATTCGCTGGGTGAGAGCGATTTGCTGCCGCCCTGGCTCGCCTCCACCCCGTCCGCGTGTTCGTAGAGCAGCACGATGTCCAGGTCCGAGCCCGGCAGCATCTCCCGCCCGCCGAGCTTGCCCAGCGCCAGCACCGCCAGCGCGCCGCCGGGGATGCGCCCGTGGCGGATGGCAAAGTCACGCGTCACGCGCGGCAGGATGGCGGCCATCACTTCATCGGCCAGGTCGCTGCGCAGGATGCCGGCCTCGTTCGCATCGACCCGGCCTTCCAGCATCGCCGCGTCGACATCGAAGCGGCGTTCGGTGGCGAGCCTGCGCGCGGCGTCCAGCGCTTCCTCCAGGTGGCGCGCGGCTTTCACGCGCGCGGTGATGGGCAGCGGCGCGCGCGGGTCGTGCGAGAGCAGCCCCTCGAAGGCGGCAGGGCTATTCGCCAGGTGGTCCGCCAGATGCGGCGCGGCGCCCAGGATATGCGCCACGCGCTTGAGCAGCCCCGGGTTGCGCGCCAGCAGCGACAGCAGCAGCACGCCGGTCGACATGCCGCCGAGCAGCGCATCGAAGCGCGCCAGCACGGCATCGGGATCGGTCTCGGCGCGGAAGGCCTCGAGCAGCGCGGGCAGCACCTCCGCCACCAGCGCGCGTGCGCGTTCGCTGCGCGTGCCGCGAGTGCGCCCCTGCTGCCAGCCCTGGATGATCGACAGCGCCCAGGCGCCGTCGCGGAACCCCATCGCGGCGAGCTGCGCCCCGCTCTCCTCGAAACGCGGCGCGGCCTCGGCGCGGGCTGGTCCGATCGTGTCGAAGACACGGGTGTAGTGCGTCTCCACACGGGCCAGATGCGCGGTCAGGCGCTCGGCGAAACTCGCAGCGTTGGGCTCGCCCATGAAGCTCGCGATCCGCGTGAGGCCCGCTTCATCCTCCGGCAGGCGGTGGGTCTGGCGGTCCTCGAGCATCTGCAGCCGATGTTCCAAATCGCGCAGAAAGACATAGGCATCCGACAATTCATCCAGCGCCAGACGGTCCAGCTTGCCGGCCGCGACCAGCGCGGTCAGCGCGCCCAGGGTGGTCGGATCGCGCAAGCCCGGGTCGCGCCCGCCCCAGATCAGTTGCAGCGATTGCGCGGTGAATTCCACCTCCCGGATGCCGCCGCGCCCGAGCTTCACGTCATGCCCAGCCACGGCGATGCGCTCGCCCGCACCCTTGGCGGCCTTGTGTTCATGGATCTGGCGCTTGATGTTGTGGATATCGGCCAGCGCCGCGAAATCCAGGTGCCGCCGCCAGGTGAAGGGGCGGATGTCGCGCAGGAAGGCCTCGCCGGCCGCGATGTCACCCGCCACCGGCCGCGCCTTGATGAAGGCCGCGCGTTCCCAGGTGGCGCCCAGGCTCTCGTAATAGGTGATGGCGGCGTTCACATTGACCGCGAGCGGTGTGGCACCCGGGTCGGGCCGCAGCCGCAAATCGGTGCGGAAAACATAGCCATCGGCGGTGCGTTCCTCCAGCAGCCGCACCAGGTCCCGCGCGATGCGGACATAGGTGCCCTGGGCGCTGTCCGGGTCGGTCGCGGCAGCGGCGTCGAACATCAGGATCAGGTCGATGTCGGATGAATAGTTCAGCTCGCGCGCGCCGAGCTTGCCCATGCCCAGCACGATCAGCCCGCAGGCCTTGGCGCCACGGGCGGCCACGCGGCGCAATTCGCCGCGCGCCACCGCATCGGCCAACAGATGCCGGCAGGCGGCGTTCAGCGTCGCCTCGGCCAGCCGCGTCAGCGCCCCGGTCACTTGCGGCAGCTCCCACAGCCCGCCGATATCGGCCGCGGCAACCACAAGGGCGGCGCGGCGTTTCACCTGGCGCAGCAGCGCAGCCAGGGCGCTGCGCGGCATGTCGGCGCCTGGGCCTGGCAGCGGCGCGAGCACGGCCTGGAAGGCCTGCTCGGCGCCGCGCTCCAGCACCAAGCGCAATGTCGCCGGCTCGCGGCC
>JAPLOK010000082.1 GCA_026400775.1 Alphaproteobacteria bacterium
ATGGCGTGATAGTCGATCCAGCGCCAGCCATGCGAGGCAACCTCATGGCCTTGCTCCGTGAAGGCCCGCGCCACCACCGGGTTCAATTCCAGCGCTCGGCCGACGCCATATACAGTCAGCTTCTGCCCGCGTGCCGCAAACATCCGCAGCACGCGCCACACCCCGGCGCGCGCGCCATAGTCGAACTGTGTCTCCACCGTGCGGTTGCGATCACCCAGGATGGGCGCGCCGCCCGGCACTTCGTGCAGGTAGAGTTCGCTGCCGGCATCGCCGTTCAGCACGGTGTTCTCGCCGCCCTCCTCGTAGTTCAGCACGAAGGACAATGCGACGCGCGCCCCCCCTGGCCATTGCGGATCGGGCGGGTTGGGGCCGTAGCCCAGAAGGTCGCGCGGGTAGGGATCGCCAGGGGCCATGCTTGTCATGCCGCAAGGCTGCAACCGCATCGGCGCGGGATCAAGCCAAGGCGCCACGCGGGCGGCGCGGCCCCCGTGACAGGCGCGGCGCAAACGGGCATGAATCGCCGCAACCTGTTGTGTTGAGGAGAAACCCCATGATCACCCGTTTCGTCGTCCTGGCCGGGCTGCTCGCCCTGGCCGCCTGCGCCGACGCACCGGCGCCTACCGTTGCCGCACCCGCTGCCCCGGCCGCCGCCGCCGCTCCCGCGACGCTGGCCCAGCCCGCCCGCGCCGGCGCCTATCCGGTGTTCTTCGAACCCTGGTCCGCCAATCTCGATGACGCCGCGCATGCCGGCCTGACGCGCGTGGCGGAACTGGCCCGCGCCAACGCGGCGCTGCCGATCCGCGTGGTGGGCTTCGCCGATCCGCAGGGCTCGCGCGAGGCCAATGTGATCCTGTCGCGCCTGCGCGCGCGTATCGTCGCCGATGAGCTGATCGAGAAGGGGGTCCCGCGCAACCGCATCCGCGTCGAATTCCGTGGCCCCACGCCGGGCTTCGACAGCCTGGAAAGCCGCCGCGTCGAAGTCCGTACCGACAGCGCCAGCCCGCCGCGCCGCTGATTGTGACCGACGGGGCGGGGTGGCTTGCGTCATCCTGTGCGACCTCGCGCAGGAGCCACCGCATTACCCCGTCTTTTTATTCTAGCCGCCATCGCACTCGGCGGCTGCGCCGCCATTCAGGACCAGGTGAACCCCACCTTCCTGACCCCGGTCGCCGCCCAATCGCAATCTGCGCCGGCCCCGGTCGCGGCGCGCGCCAGTGCATTCCCCATCTTCTTCACGACCGGTTCCGCCGCGCTGGATGACGGCGCACAACAAGGCCTGGCGCAGGCTGCCGAGATCGCGCGCGCCAGGCCGCGCGTGCCCATCTTGATCATCGGCTACAGCGAGGGTGAGCCGGCCATAGCCCGCCAACGCGCCCGCGCGGTGATCGGGGAGCTTGTCCGGCAGGGCGTGCCGCGCGCCCGCATGCGCACCATCCTGCGCAACCCGAGCGCGGTCGCCGACGGCATCGTCAGCCACCGGGTGGATGTGCGCGTGGACGAGGAACGGGCGCGCCGCGCACGCCCCTGATACCAAGACCCACGGGACGTGCCTCAGCAAGCGCCGGTATGGGTGCCGCCGGGAGTCGGGCGATAGCCAAGCAAACCGGAGGTTTGCGCCCGGCGCTTGAGGGCGCGAAAGCTCATGCCATCGGTCGCCGATGGGCAGCGATGGCATGGCTACTGAAAGCGGCGCAACAGCCGGTCGATGTAATCCAGCTCTTCGGTCGGCCTTTCGCGTTCTGCGCCGCGGCGGCGCAGCTCTTCCTGGATGCGGCGCGTGCGCAGCATCTCCGCTTCCTCCGGCACGCGCGTATCGCTGCCCTGTTCGGCATTGCCCGTCTGGTCGCGTGACCGCCGGCCGAGCGGATCACGCCCTTCGCCCAGCTGCTGTTCGCTGCCGGCTTCGTCGTTGCCGTCCTCGCCCATGCCCGCCA
>JAPLOK010000467.1 GCA_026400775.1 Alphaproteobacteria bacterium
GCATGCGCCTTGTGCTCCACCGCCGCATCCACGATCTGCTGCAACGGCACCTTGATGCCGAGATTGATCACCTTGTAGCCATTGTTGGTCAGGATGATGTCGACCAGGTTCTTGCCGATGTCGTGCACATCGCCCTTCACCGTGCCCAGCACGATGATGCCTTTTTCCTGGCCCGCCACGCGCTCCATATGCGGTTCCAGATAGGCGACCGCGGCCTTCATGGTCTCGGCACTTTGCAGCACGAAGGGCAGCTGCATCTTGCCGGCACCGAACAGCTCGCCCACCACCTTCATGCCGTCCAGCAGCACGTCGTTGATGATCTCGAGCGGCTTGATGCCCTTGGCCAGCGCATCGGCCAGCTCGTCGTCCAGGCCCTTGCGGTCGCCATCGACGATGCGGTCCTTCAGGCGGCCCTCGACCGTCGCGGCCCTCTCCTTCTTGACCGCATCCGCGGCCTTCCGACCGGCGAAGATTTCCAGCACTTTCTGCAGCGGGTCATAGCCCTCCGCGCGGCGGTCGTAGATCAGGTCCTCGATCACCTTCACCTCTTCCGGCGGGATCAGGTGCAGCGGCTTTATCTTCGAGACATGCACGATCGCGCCCGTCATCCCGGCCTTCACCGCATGGTCGAGGAACACGGAATTCAGCACGTGCCGCGCCGCCGGGTTCAGGCCGAAGGAGATGTTCGACAGGCCCAGGATGATCTGGATCTCCGGGAATTTCTCCCGGATCATGCGGATGCCCTCCAGCGTCCAGAGGCCGAGTTTGCGGTCATCCTCATTGCCGGTGGCGATGGTGAAGGTCAGCGGATCGATCATCAGATCCGACTGCGGCAGGCCGTACTGGTTGCAGGCGAAATCCACTAGGCGCTCGGCGATGCGCAGCTTGTCCTCGGCGGTCTTGGCCATGCCCACTTCATCGATGGTCAGCGCGATCACCGCTGCGCCGAATTTCTTGGCGAGCTTCACGCGGTCATGCGCCGCGCCCTCGCCTTCCTCGAAGTTGATCGAGTTGATGATCGCCTTGCCGCCATGCAGTTTCAGCGCGGCCTCGATGATCGGCGTCTCGGTGCTGTCGATCACCAGCGGCGAGTTCACGCTGGCGGTGAAGCGGCGGATGACCTCATTCATCTCGGCCATCTCGTCGCGGCCGACGAAGGCGGTGCAGATGTCGAGGCTGTTTGACCCTTCCGCCACCTGTTCGCGCCCGATCGCCAGGCAGCCATCCCAGTCATGCTGTTCCTGCCGCTCGCGCCAGGCCTTGGAACCATTGGCGTTGCAGCGTTCGCCGATGGAGAAATACGCATTCTCTTGTCGCAGCGCCGTCGCGCCGTAGAGCGACGCGACAGACGGCACCCATAGCGGCTTGCGCAGGACCGGCGCCGGCCGCGCCGCCGCACCGCCGCGATTGCGCAGCATCGCATCCAACGCCGCGATATGCGGCGTATTGGTGCCGCAGCAACCGCCTATCAGGTTCACGCCATACTCGGCGATGAACCGCTCCATCCACACCGCCATCTCATCGGCACCGAGCGGATAATGCGTCTTCCCATCGACCAGTTCCGGCAGGCCGGCATTGGGCTGCACGGAAATCACGCCGGGCCAGTTCTGTGCCAGCCAGCGCACATGCTCCGCCATTTCCTGCGGGCCGGTGGCGCAGTTCAGCCCCATCAGCGGCACATCCAGGCTGTGCACCACGGCAGCGGCCGCGGCGATGTCGGGGCCGACCAGCAGCGTGCCCGTGGTCTCCACCGTGACCTGCACGAAGATGGGGATGTCGCTCTTCGCGCGTGCACGGGCCACCTTCGCCGCATTCACCGCGGCCTTGATGTAGAGCGTGTCCTGGTTGGTCTCGGTGAGGATCGCATCGGCGCCACCGGCGATCAGCCCCTCGCACTGGATGCTCAGCGAGGCTTCCAGTTCATCGTAGCTGATATGCCCGAGCGAAGGCAGCTTGGTACCCGGCCCGATATCGCCCACCACCCAGCGATGCCGCCCATCGGCGAAGGATTCAGCCGCCTCGCGGGCCAGTTCCACCGCCACCTTGTTCAGCTCGAAGGCGCGCGAGCCCAGGCTGAATTCCTCCAGCGTGATAGGGCTGCCGCCGAAGGTGTTGGTCAGGACCATGTCCGCGCCGGCCGCGTAGTAGCCCTGATGGATTTCGCGCACGATGTCGGGGCGCGAGAGGCACAGCACATCGGTGCAGTTTTCCTGGCCCCAATAGTCGCGCTCGATATCCAGCGTCATCGCCTGCACACGGCTGCCCATGCCGCCGTCACAGAGCAGGACCTGGTGCTTCAAGGCTTCGAGCAGATGCGGGCGGGTCATGGCGTTCTTTCAGAATTGCAGTGCATGTTCGGTGCCGACGGGTGCTGCCACCCGCTCGGCCAACCACAGGCGGACGGGAATCGGGCCGGCGATCTGCCGGGCCTGGCGCAGATGGCAGCCGGCCGGCGTGAACCAGCCCTGCATCTGCGCATCATCGAAGCCGCGCCAGCGATGCGCATGCGCGGCCGCGACATCGGATCGCTGGTGCGGCGCGAAATCCACCACCAGCAGGCGGCCACCGTGCGCTAGCACGCGCCCGGCCTCGGCGATGGCGGTGGCGGGGTCCTCGGCATAGTGCAGCACCATCTGCATGGTCACCGTGTCGAAGCCGCGATCGGCCAGAGGCAGGCGATACATGTCCGCCTGGCGGACAGAACAGCGGGCCAGGCCGCGCTCCGCCAGGCGCGCGCGGGCCAGTGCCAGCATCTCGCGGCTGGCATCCAGGCCGAGCGCTGTGTCCACGCGGTCCGCCAGCAATTCCAGTAGCCGTCCGGTGCCCGTCCCCACATCCAAAAGCCGACCCAGTGAGGTGGGCAGGGCGGTCCTGATCGCGGCCTCGATGCGCGCGGCGGGCAGGTTCAGCGCGCGCATCTCGTCCCAATCGGCGCCATCGCGGCGGAAGGCCTCGCTGGCGGTGCGCGCGTGGTCGGCGGCGATGCGCGCGGCCTGGCGGCGATCATTGGCGATGATGGCGTCGTCTTCCGGCAGGCGCGCCAGCAGCAGATGCGCCACCGCCGCACCGGCGGGCACCTGGAAATAGGCGTTGGCGCCTTCCGGGATGCGCTCCAGCAACCGTGCCTCGACCAGCAGTTTCAGGTGGCGCGAGAGCCGGGGTTGCGACTGGCCCAGCACGGCGCACATATCCGTCACGTTCAGCGCCCCGCGCGCGCAGAGCGCGAGCAGGCGAAGCCTGGTCGGTTCAGCCGCCGCGCGCAGTTGGGAGAGGAGCTCATCCATAGCGGCGTGGACATGACATAAAGATATCCTTATGTCTATGGGGTATGGAGCCAACGACATGACATGGCGCGTCGATGCCAGGGTGCCGGTGCGCGTGCTGCGCGAACTGCCCCCGCTGGACGGCAAGACCGCCGTGCTGGCCGAGAACACCGAACCTGATCTGCCCGCGCATGTCGCGCGCGCCGTCTTCACGCTGCGCGATGCGCCGCACCCGGTGGCCTGCCTGTGCTGCCAGGGGCAGGGCGCGGCGGCGGCCGCGCTGGCTGGGCTGTTCCGCGCGCGTGCCACCGGTGGGCCGTGGTTCGATCAGGTGATCGCGCTGGTCACCACCGATGAGGGCGCGGCCGAGATCGAGACTGCCCTGACCAAGGACATCCTGACCCTCGCGCGCTACAAGCCCGCATGAGCACCGCCGACACCCACCGCCGCGACGTCGCGCGCTATTACCGCTGGCTCGATCGCCTGGCCTGGATGCGCCAGAAGCGTGGCGAGACCGGCAACCAGGCGCAGCCCGTGCACCGCGCCCTGCGCGACCCCGATGGCGGCCCGACCAGCCCGCTGGTGGTCCATCGCCTGATGCGCCAGGGCTTCAATTTGCCCGCCGACCCCGCGTGCTCGATGCCGGCTGCGGCTATGGCGCCACCATGCTGGACCTGGCCCCGCAACTGGGCGGCCAATGGGTCGGCTTCACCCTGTCAGAGGTGCAGGCCGCGCGCGGCAATGCCGAGGCCGCCGCACGCGCGCTGACGCAGATCAGCGTGCAGGTCGGCAGCTATGACGCGCCGCTGCCCGGCGGGCATGACTGGATCTATGGCATCGAAAGCCTGATCCATTCGCCCGACCCCGCCGCCACCATCGCCAACCTGGCCCAGGCCTTGGCGCCAGGCGGTGTACTGACCGTGGTCGATGACATGCCCATCGCCGATGCGCCCCCCGAGCAGGCTGCGCGCATCGCCCTGTTCAAGCGCTGCTGGCGCTGCCCCGTGGCACCGACGCGCGAAGGCTGGATCACCGCCATGCAGGCTGCGGGGCTGACGGTGACCCACGAGCAAGACCTGACCCCGCTGACCATCCCGCGCCCCGCCGCCGAACTCGCGCCGATGATCGCCGCGCGTGCGCGAGAGGCACGGTTCAAGCGCCTCTTCGGCCTGGGCTATCGCAGCGAGGCGGATCTGGGCGGCATGACGCTGGAAACCCTGCTGGCGGATGGCGGCGTGCGCTACCGGGTGATTTCGGCGCGGCTAGAGTATAATGCCAAATCGCACCGATCAGTGTGAATCAGCATCCAAATGGAACCCCATGCTAAATGTAATATAATGCATTGATATAGCGAGTGAATTCGATAGATGACTGGCGTCCCAATCAGCGTCGATTGGGACCCCACTGCAAACCAGATTTTTTCTATATCAATCCGTTGTAGTCGTTTTGGGGCGGGGTCCCGTTTGGGTGCTGCTCCACACCTTGGCTCCGCCGCGCCAGGCGATGAAGATCGGACGCGTTGAAGTCTGCGCGCAGCGAGATGGCAAGTGGCATGGTGAGCCTCCACGGATCACCAGCGTGCATCACATCAGCGCCGCGTCGGGATATCCCCATGTGAGTCAAGGACCACGGGATTTGGTACAAGCTGCTCTGGAAGCTATGCTTCGAGGGGTTCCGACCAGCTTGATCCAAGCTGGTCGGAACGTGCTCTAGAGCATGCTGTTTTTACATGGAAGCGTAGCCTGAGTTGCTGAGGTAGTTGGCGCATTCGTTGGGCGAGACGAGCTCGAGGAGCTGACCGGCCTTGCGCCAGGTGTCCTCGACGGTGCGCGGCGCGGCGTTGCGC
>JAPLOK010000365.1 GCA_026400775.1 Alphaproteobacteria bacterium
ACCGGGTGTTTCGCGACCACGACGATATCACAGGCCACTGCTGCTATTTCTGGAACCGTCTCGTCGATCAGCCCTGGCGCATCATCTCCATCGGCATGCGCGACTGGGCGCATCGGTACTGATCAGTGGGAATTGGTATTAGCCGCTGCCTGGGGTGAAGGCCGCTGCGTTCAGCGCCGGCGCCACAGCGCCCAGAGCGTCCAGAGCATCAGCGCCGCTACGACCACCACGATCACCTTGCCCACCGGGTCCAGCCAAGTCTCGACCACGCCGAAGCGGTCTTCCAGCACATAGCCGGTGACGGTCAGCAGCCCGATCCATACCGCGCTGCCCAGCGCCGTCAGGCCGTAGAAAAGGCCGCGGGGCATCTCGATCAGCCCGGCGGGGATGGAGATCACGGTGCGGATGCCGGGCATCAGCCGGCCGATCAGCACCGCCCAGGGGCCATGGCGGCGCAGCGTCAACTCGGCATTGTCCATATCCGCATGCGTGATGCCGAGCCAGCCGCCAAAGCGGGCCACCAGCGCCTTGCTGCGCGCCGCCCCGAACCAGCGCGCCGCTTCGAACCACACGGCATTGCCAGCGATCGTGCCCAGCAGCCCCGCCAGCAGCACCCCGGCCATGGACATCTGCCCGCGCGCAACCGCGAAGCCCGCCATCGGCATGATCAGCTCCGAAGGGATCGGCGGGAACAGGTTCTCCAGCAGCATCAGGGCGAAGATGCCCCAGATGCCGCCGGCGGCGATCACATCGGTGATCCAGGAGATCATGGCGCGGTCCGATACAAATGCAGCGTCACGGGGCGGCCGCGCGAGTAGTTGTAGCCGTAGACCAGCCCGATGGTCTGCACCGGCAGGCCACGGCGGGTGGTATCGGCCTGGAATGCGGCAAGCGTGCGGCCTTCCACGGCCACCACCCGGCCCGGCGCATCCGCCAGGAAGGCCGCGGCCGCCGCGCCATCGGGCAGCTTGCGCAAGCCGCCACCGACCGCGAACTGCACCGAGGGTTCATGATGCCAGGTGATGCCGAAACGCTCGCTCGGCAGGCCCGGCGGCAGGGCGGCGGCCAGGCGTGGCGCGACCCAGAGCGGCTCGATGCGCGGCAGCGTGCCCTCCAGCACGGTGGCGTAGAGCGGTGCCGCGAAGACGGCCGAGAGTGCCGCCGCGCGCGGCCAT
This sequence comes from Alphaproteobacteria bacterium, assembly GCA_026400775.1. Lineage (GTDB taxonomy): Bacteria > Pseudomonadota > Alphaproteobacteria > Acetobacterales > Acetobacteraceae > Rhodovarius. Next base: position 1,176 of record JAPLOK010000365.1, read on the forward strand.
TGCCCGGCGCCCACGGCGCGCCAGACCAGCCAGATCAACAGGATGGCCGCCGGGAAGGCCAGCAGCGCGGTCCAGACCACATGCCCGGTGACCGCGACCGGCACCACCAGCGCCACCGCCGCCAGCCCCACCGCCGCCAGCACGAACAGCCCGCGCATCAGCCACAACATCCAGCGCGCGGGCGGCAGGCGCAGCGGATCCATCGCCCAATGCGCCATCAGCAGCATGATCGCGGGATAGGTGGGCAGGGTGTAGTGCGGCAGCTTGGTGGCCACCGCCTCGAACACCAGCCAGGTGGGCACCACCCAGGCGATCAGGAAGCGGGTGGCGGGCAGGCTGCGCTCGGCCCAGGCCTGGCGGGCGGCGGGAATGGCGAGCATGGCCGCCGGGAAGGCCGCGATGAAGAAGGTGGCAATGTAGTAGCCGGGCGGGCCCCAATGCGCCTCCTGCCCCTGGCCGACCTTGCCGATCATGTCCCCGCCCACGGCATCGGCGAAGAAGCGGCCGTCGGTGGCAATCCCGATCGCGATCATCCAGGGGGCGGCGATGCCCAGCATCAGCGCCGGGCCCCAGGCCAGGCGCAGCGCGCGAAGCCAGGGCGCGCCGCGATCCATGATGGCCAGCGTGATGCCGGTCAGCAAAGGCACCATCGGCCCGATCGGGCCTTTCAGCAGGATGGACAGGCCAAGAACGCCCCAGAAGGCGGCGGCATGGCGCGCGGTGAAGGCGCCCGGGCGCAGATAGGCAGCACCGAACAGCCCCATGGCGGCCGCGACCGTGGCCAGCAGCGCCGCATCGGTCTTGGCGATATGCGTTTCCACCACCAGCACCATGCAGCCGGCCAGCATGGCGCCGGCCAGCAATGCTGCGCGCCTGCCGACCAGGTTCCGGCCGAACTGGAAGGTGGCCAGCACCGCCAGTATGGCGCCGAGCAGCGAGGGCACGCGGTAGGGCCAGATATCCGTGCGCGCGCCCAGCCCCGCGGCTTCCACGGCGTGGACCACAGCGGCTTGCGCCCAATGGATGCCCACGGGCTTCTTGTTGCGGTCATCCTCGCCCACACGGATGCGGACATAATCGCCGCTGTCGACCATCTGCCGCGTGGCCTGGGCGAAGCGCGATTCGTCGCGGTCACTGGCGGGAATCGTGAAGAAGCCCGGCAGGAACAGGGCCAGGCAGAGCAGCACCAAAGCGAGGCGCGGGCGCGCCTCGGCCCAGGTTGCGGGGGCGTTCATACCCAGCGCCACGGGCCCTGACCTACGCCCGCCCTGGGCGGGCAAGATTACGAATGTGGCCCGCCGGCAGTCCGGCGAAGCCAAGCCGGCGAATGCCGGCGCCCGGCGTCTGAGGGGCGGATCGCTGGCGATCCGCGGGGCAAGGCTTCATCCCAGATTTTCGGCGATATAGGGCGGCAGGTGGAAGGAGGCCACGTGGATTTCCGGCGTCCAGTAGCGGGTGGCGCCCACGATGCCTGCGGCCTCGGCCCGGGCGCGGATGGTGGCGGCGTCATGGTGACGCATGCCGCCATCCTTCGCCGCCCAGCCCAGCGTCATGTAGCCGCCGACATAGGTCGGCACGGCCGCGGTATAGGCCCAGGTATCGGCGAAGGCCTTGCCCCGGCGCAGATTGGTTTCGCGCAGTTCGTCGGCCTGCATGAAGGGCACGCCGCACTGGTTCACGATCAGGCCCTTGTCTGACAGCAAGCGCGCGGCATTGGCGTAGAATTCATCGGTGAACAGGACCTCGCCCACGCCGATCGGGTCGGTGCTGTCCACGATGACGACATCGAAGCTGCCGGCCGGCGCCTGACGCACATAGTCGATGCCATCGCCCACGATCACCTCGGCGCGCGGATCGTTCCAGGCGTCGCCAGCGATGCCGGGCATGAATTCCTTGGCCAGGCGGATCACCTCGCCGTCGATTTCCACCATCACCGCCTTGGTGACGTTGCGGTGCTGCAGCACGCGCCGCAGCACGCCGCCATCGCCCGCGCCGATGATCAGCACGCGGCTCGCGGCGCCATGCGCCAGCAGCGGCACATGGGTCAGCATTTCCTGGTAGACGAATTCATCGCGCTCGGTGATCTGCACCACGCCGTCCAGCAGCATGACGCGGCCATGGGTGTGGCTTTCGAAGACCATGATGTCCTGGAAGTCGGACTGAACGCGGGCCAGTTCGCGCTTGACCAGGAAGCGCTGGCCCCATTCGGCGTAGAGGGTCTCGTTCACCCAGGAATCAGTCGCCATTGGCGGTCTCCGTCATAACAAAGGGCAGGGCCATGCAGCCCTGCCCCCGTTAGGTCAAGCGTCAGAACGATGTCAGACGATCACGCCGCGGCGCTGTTCGTTCAACTGCACCCGCTCCGGCAGGAAGCCGGTCTTGAGGTGCGCAATCGCCTTGTACGGATCGCAGGCGCCGCAGACGAAAATGTCGAGTGCTGCGAAGTTCTTCTCCGGCCAAGTGTGGATGGAGACATGGCTTTCCGCCAGCACCAGCACCCCCGAGACGCCGCCATTGGGCGAGAAGTGATGGAAGTGCCCATGCAGGATGGTGGCACCCGAGG
>JAPLOK010000272.1 GCA_026400775.1 Alphaproteobacteria bacterium
CTTGTCCAGCGCGCATGGGTGCAATGAAACGCCCATGCGCGCCGGTTTGCTCAAATGCGCATCAGCGCTGTGCGCGATACGCCTCCAGCAGCGCGCGGCCTTCGGCGCCGGCGCGTTGCAGCCAGTCCTCGGTCAGCGCGCGGGAGGGTTCGCGCAGCGCCTCGGCCAAGGCGGGTGTCACCTCCAGCACCTGCATGCCGCGTTCGCGCATGCGAGCGAGCGCTGCGTCATGCGCCTCGGCCGCCATGGCCCAGGCGCGGTCGGCGGCGCGATCGGCCGCGGCACGGACGGCCTGCTGCTGCGCGGCGGGCAGCGCATCGAAGCTGCGGCGATTGACGAAGACGGCGTTGTTGCTGGTGGCCATGTTCAGCAGCGTGAAGACGCGGCTGGTGTCCCAGGCCTGGGTATCGGCCGCGACGGGCGCTGTCGTCAGCTGCGCGGTGATGATGCCGGTCGCAAAGCCCTGGGCGACTTCCGGCGCGGGCAACAGCACGGCGGTTGCACCCATCAACTGGCCGAAGCGCGTGGAGATGGGCGAGTAGCTGCGCAGGCGCAGCCCGCGGAAGGCGGCGGCATCGGCCACCGGCGTCTGGCTGGCCATGCCCACCAGCGGCCAGGGCGCGAGATACAACAAGTGCATCCCCTGCCGCGCCAGGCGCTGTTCGATCGCCGGCCCGCGCACCGCCATCAGTCGCCGCGCATCAGCCATGGAACCGACGATGCCCGGCACCTGGTCGATGTCGAAGATCGCATCCTCATTGGCGTAGGCCGTCAGCAGGATCTCGCCGATCTGCACCTGGCCCTGCTGCACGCCGCGCTTGATCTGCGGCTGCGGCAAGAGGCTGCCATTGCTGTGCAGCTGGATATCCAGCACGCCGTTCGTGGCGGTGCGGATTTCCTCGATGAACTGGCGCAGGTTGCGGGTGTGGTAGTTGCCCTCAGCGAAGCCTGACGCGGCCTGCCAGCGGGCTTGTGCAGTGGCGGCGAAAGGCATGGCGGCAACGGCCGCAAGCGTGATGCGACGGGTGAGCATGTTGGTTCCTCCGCCGCGGAGGCTGGCCGGGCGCGGCGCGCGCTGCAAGCCCTTGCACAGGAACGCCATGCGCGCATCATCGGATGTATGTGGCAGGTCTCGACGATTCAGCTCGGCTATCCCGGCAAGAGCACGCATCATGGCGGCCTTGGCTGGTCCACCATCGGCCTTGCGCGCGGGGCCGGGCGGCTGGTTTTGCTCGACACCGGCGGCATTCCGGCCCGGCGAATCATCAACCGCGAATTCGCAGCACAGGGCATCGCGACCACCGACATCACCGATGTGCTGATCACCCATCTGCACCATGACCACATGATCAACTGGCCGATGTTTGCGCGCGCCACCATCCACGCCCCGCGTGCCGACATGGAATGGGCGCTGGCGCAGCCCGATGGCAGCGAAACGGTCACTGAAACCGCCGTCCGCGCACTGCAAGCCTGCCCGCGCCTGCGCCTTTTCGAGGCCAGCGACGAGGTTCTGCCCGGCATCGCCAGTGCGGAGTATCCTGGCCACACTTTGCACCATGTGGCGTTCACGCTGGCCGGCAGCCCACCCACCATCTTCTCCGCCGACATCGCCAAGAACCGCGTCGAACTCGCGACCGGCGAGGCCGACATGACGATGGACTCCACAGCCCACAAGGCATCCATCGCGCGGCTGCGCGCCGCCTGGGCCGCGGTGCCCCGAACCGTGCTGATGCCTGGCCACGATGTGCCGATGGTGCTGGTCGATGGCCGCCCCACGCCGCGGGGCAAGCTCGAAGCCGGAATCACCGCCTGGTTCGGTGATGATTTGTCGCAGACCACCTATTTCGATCTGACATCCTGACGCTTACATGCCGGGCATGGAACAAACCCTGCCCGGCATCCGGCAGTCACGCCGCAGGCTTCCTCGCATGCTGATCTATATCTTGGTCGCCTTCTCGACATTCACGCTCGGCGCCGCGTGGTGGATGTATCGCCCCGATGCGCCGCGCGCGCCGCTGGAGGCACTCTGGGCGCAAGCACCCTCGCAATTCCTGCCCATCGCCGGGCTGCGACTGCATGTGCGTGACACCGGCCCCCGCGAAGCGCCGGTCATCCTGGCGCTGCACGGCTTCGGCTCATCGCTGCATGCCTGGGATTTCGTAGCTGCCGGGCTGCTGGACAGCCATCGCGTTATCCGCATCGATCTGCCGGGCTTCGGCCTGACCGGCGCCGACCCCACTCGCGACTATTCCGACACGCGCGCCCATGCCGTGCTGCTGGCCTTGCTGGACGCGATGCATCTGGACCGCGTGACCATGCTGGGCAGTTCGATGGGCGGGCGCATCGCCTGGTCCTTCGCCGCCGCGCATCCGGCGCGCGTCGAGCGCTTGGTGCTGCTGGCGCCGGACGGCTTCGCCTCGCCATCGCTGGAATATGGCCGCACGCCGCGCGTGCCGCTGCTGATGCAGGCGCTGCCCTATACCCTGCCCGATACCTTGCTGCGCAGCGGGTTGCAGCCGGCTTTCGCCAATCCAGGAGCGCTCACGCAGCCGCTCTTCGAACGCTACCGCGACATGATGCTGGCGCCGGGCGTGCGCCACGCCATCATCGAGCGCATGGGCCAGCATGTGCTGCAACCACCCGAGCCGATGCTGGCGCGTATCACAGCCCCCACGCTTCTGCTCTGGGGCGACCAGGACCGCATGGTGCCGGTCAGCAACGCACGGGATTATCTGCGCGCGCTGTCCGACGCGCGTTTGGTGGTGCTGCCCGGCATCGGCCATGTGCCGATGGAAGAAGTGCCCGGCCAGGTGATCGACGCGCTGCGCGCCTTCATCCCCGGCGCAACGCCGCCACGCTGAGCGCCACACCAGCGCCCAGCGCGAGCACCGCGATCGCCAGCGGCAACCCCCAGCCGGGCAAGAACTGAAGCACCAACCCGCCCAGCGGCGCACCCAGCGCACCGCCCAGCAGATAGCCCGTGTTCAACCCGGCCATGCCGACCGCACGCGCCGGCCCCGCGAAGCGCTGGACAGCCCGCACCATGCCCAGCGTGTAGATCGCGCCCGCCGCACCGCCCCAGGCCGCCAGCACCGGCCAGATGCCCCAGCCTGGCGCCAGCAGCGGCCAGGCGATGGCGCCCGCCGCCACCACGATCGCACAGCCCAGCAAGGCGCGATGCGCGCCGAATCGATCCGCTGCCCAGCCCACCGGAAACTGCGACAGCGTATTGCCGAAGCCCGTCGCCACCACGATGGAAGCCGCCGCCCCCGCACTCATGCCCAAGGCCAGCGCCTGCACCGGGAATACCGCGCCGGCCATGCCCTCCAGCGCGCCGCACAACGCCGCGGCGCCGGCGGGCGCGATCATCATCAGCGCCACCGGACGCAGGCGCAAAAGGGTCAGCCGCGAACGGCGCGGCACCGCGCCCAGCGGTTCATGCAGCATGACGGTCAGCGCCAGGCCCAGCAGCATGATCGCGGCCGAACCTAGGAAGGCGCCTGCATGCACGCCGGTCAACCACAGCACCGCCGGTCCACCGCCGATCGCAGCCGAGATGAAGGTCTGGTAGATGCCCAGGAATCGCCCCTCGCCGCCTGGCGGCGCGAGCGCGCCGGCAATGGCGTCCGCGGTGGTCCATGTCAGGCAGGATGCGATGCCGAGCGCCGGGCCGATCACGAACCACAGCCACAAGGGCGGCGCGGTGGACAGTCCGACCAGCGCCAGCGCCGAGAGCGCCGCCGCCCATTGATGCAACCGCAGCGCACCGCCGGCACGCGCCGCAAGCCATGGCGTGGCAGGTGCGCTGAACAATGCGGCCACCCACACGCTGGCGGCGTAGAGCCCGACCGTGGCGGGCGCGGCGCCGCCCTCGGCCAGCAACACGGCGGCCAGCGGCACGCTCATCCAGACGCCGGCAAAGGCGCAGGTGGCGGCGGCGACGAAGACAGGAAATTCGCGGCGCGCGCGCGCCGCGGCCATGGAGGCCGTCATGCCGTGTCAGTCGCATGCAGCCTGCGCCACTTCAAGCGCGCATCTGTGCAGGCGCGGCATGCGTGCCATGCTGTGCGCATGCGCGTGATCCATTGCCTGCACACCGCCGCCAGCAACGCCGCCATCTTCGATGCGGCGGCGCGCGACTTCCCGACGCTGTCGCTGCGGCACGCCGTGCGCGCTGATCTGCTGGCCGATGCCGAGGCCGCCGGCGGCTTGACGCCAGGCATTGCCAACGCCGTGCAATCGACGCTGCGCGCCATGCCCATGGCCCGCCTGCTGACATGCTCCACACTTGGCCCCGCAGCCGAGGGCCTGGCGTTGCGCGCCGATGCCGCGCTGGCTCAGGAGGTGATGCAGAATGGCCAAGTGGTGGTGCTCTGCGCTGTGGAAACGACGCTCGCCCCCACCACCGCACTGTTCCGCGCGGCAGGCGATGCGGCACTGTCGGTGCGGCTGGTGCCCGGCGCCTGGGCGCGCTTCCGTGCCGGCGACAGCGCAGGCTACCTCGCGATGATCCGCACCGCGGCACAGGCTGCGCTGGTTGATGGCGCGGACCGCGTGGCGCTGGCGCAGGTCTCGATGGCGGGCGCGGCGGGACCGCGCGTGCTCGCGGCGCCGCAGGCCGCGCTGCGGGCGATCATCGCTGGACAAGCGCCCGGCCCTTGAAGCAGCCTTGGCGCATGATGCAAGCCACACGCCGCGCGCTGTTCGCACCCCCCCTCGCCACGCCCGCCCTGGCGCAAGCCCCATGGCCGCGCCGGCCCATCACCTTCATCGCACCCGCCGCGCCCGGCGGTGCCACCGATATCCTGGCGCGCGTCATGGGCCAGAGCATGTCGGCCACGCTGGGCCAGCCGGTCGTGGTGGAAAACCGCGGCGGTGCTGCCGGGACCATCGCGACCGAGGCCATGGCGACGGCCGCGCCCGACGGCCATACCATCGGCATCGGGATGATCAGCACGCTGGCGGTGAACCCGCACATCTACCGCATGCGCGCGGATGTGATGCGTGACCTCGCGCATATCGGCATGATCGCCAAGGTGCCGATGGTGCTGCTATCCCAGCATGCGCTGGCCGAGGGCGGGCTGGCCGGCTTCATCGCGCGCGTGCGGGCGGCACCGGACACCATCACCTACGGCAGCGCGGGCGCCGGTTCGAATGTGCATATCGGCATGATCGCCTTCCTGGAGGCGGCAGGGCTGCGCATGGTGCATGTGCCCTATCGCGGCTCGGGGCCGATGGTGATCGACCTGGTGGCCGGCAACATCCAGTCCGGCATGACAGGCACGCCCGCGGCATTGCCCGTGCTGCGCGACCGGCGCGTGACCGCGCTCGGCACCACCGCGCGCGAGCGACTGTCGCAGACACCCGATGTGCCCGCGATCGCCGAGACATTGCCGGGCTTCGAGGCCATGCAATGGTACGGCATCGTGGCACCGGCGCGCACGCCGCCGGAGGTGCAGGCGCGCCTTGCCGAAGCCGCCAGCATCGCGTTGCGCAGCCCCGATGTGCTGGCGCGCCTCGCCGATGAAGGCGCGCAGCCCACGCCGATGCAGCCCGCGGAATTCAGCGCTTTCGTGGCCGCCGAACTGGAGCGCTGGGGCGCGGTGGCACGCCGCAACAATCTGCGCCCCAACGAATAACGCGCTACCTGATCGCGCTGTGCACCAGGTTGCACAGCACATCGAGCCGCGCGAGGTGCCAGTCCTCCTCCGCCTGCCTTCCATTGCTGATGAAAGCGAAGGATACGCCGCTATCGGGGTCGCCCCAGACATGGCTGGACCCCACGCCGCCATGGCCGAACACGGAGGGATGCGCGAGCGAACCAAGCCCGCGCGAGCCATCCGTCAGCCCCCGCGCCGCAGGACCCAGGCCGCGATGCATGGGCACGCCCATCGCGGTATCCACGCGATCAGCGGTGAAGTTGCGCGTGACATATTGCAGCATGCGCGGCGAGACGAGCCGGTGCTGCAACAGCGCCTGGTAGAACAGCGCCATGCCGCGGGCGGTGGCGTATCCGCCGCCGCCTGGAACGCCCGCGATGCGATGCGCCGCACCGCATTCGGGCATGCGGCGCAGCAGCCCGCCGGGCGTCACATCGGCCATGTCGGCGGCGCGGTGATGCATTGATTCGGGCAGGCCAACGAAGATGTCCTGCGCCAGGCCCAAGTGTTCGGTGATGCGCGTGCGGATGAAGTCACGATGATCCTGGCCGGTGATGGCGTGGATCAGCGCGGCTGCCACCCAATGCGCGGCGGCCGGGTGGTAATGCACGCGCGAGCCGGGCGTCCATTGCAGGGTGAAGTCGCACACCGCAGCGGCGATGGCGGCAGGCTCGCCCCAGGCTTCGGGCGGCATGATCGCATCGGGGAAGCCGCCTTGATGCGTCAGCAACTGGATGATGGTGATCTCGCCCTTGCCGTGCTTCGCGAAGCCGGGGATGTGGCGCGCGATGGTGTCGGTGAAGCGCAGCAACCCGTCCTCGGCCAACAGCCACAGCGCCGATGCGGTGATCACCTTGGTGTTGGAGTAGAGCAGCCAGAGCGTGTCCGGCGTGGCCGGCCGGCCGGGCGCGGCCAGGCCCAGCACGCGGTCGAACACAAGCTGTCCGTGGCGTGCGACCGTGATGGCGGCGCCATGCTGGCGGCCCTCATTGATGTGCTGCTGCACAATCGCGGCCATCCGTTCCAGGCGGTTCATGTCCATGCTCGGCGCTCCCTTGTCGACAAGCAGCATCATCCGGCTGGCGCGCGGCGCCAAGCCTTGGCAGGCTTGCCGCAAGGGCGAGGGATTCACGCCATGGCCGCGATCGGCCATTGGCGAACACTCGCAGAACGGAGGACGTCATCATGATCCCACGCCGCGCAGCGCTTGGCCTGCTCGCCGCCCCGGCATTCGCGCAGGGCTTCCCGGAGAGGGCCGTACGCTATGTCGTGCCATTCACGCCCGCGGGCCTGACGGACATCATGGCGCGCATCATCGCACAGCGCCTGCAGGAGGTCTGGCAGCGGCCTGTCGTCGTGGAGAACCGGCCCGGCGGCAATGCGCTGATCGGTGCGGATGCGGTGGCGAAAGCCGCGCCTGATGGGCACACGCTGCTGGCCATCACGCTGACCCATGCGGTGAATGTCTCGCTCTTCCCGCAGGCGCCGTACAACCTGATGCGAGACCTGGCGCCGATCTCGGTGCTGGGTTCGCTGCCGCTGCTGGTGGTGGTGAATGCGAACAGCCCCGCACGCAGCCTGAATGACCTGGTCGCGCTGTCGCGCACGCGCGTGATGAATGCGGGCAGTTCGGGCAATGGTTCGCCGCCGCATTTGAGTTCGGGCAATGGTTCGCCGCCGCATTTGGGCATCGAGTTGTTCCGCGCTGGCGCGGGCGCAGGCGGCAACATCACCCATGTGCCCTATCGTGGCGGCGCGCCAAGTGTGACGGATCTGGTCGCGGGCAACCTGGACTTCATGGTCAGTAACCTGCCCGAATGCATCAGCCAGGTGCAGGCCGGCCGCCTGCGCGCGCTGGCCACCACGGGCGAGGCGCGGCACCGATCGCTGCCCGACGTGCCGACGGTGCGCGAGGCCGGCATGCCCAGCCTGACGATGACCAACTGGACCGCGATGCTGGCGCCCGCCGCCACGCCTGCGTCCGTTCTGCGTGCCATCGAGGAGGCGACACTGCGCGTCGCACGCGAGCCCGACACCACGCACCGCATCATCGAGGCGGGCTTCGACCTGGAAGCGAAACCGGCCGAGGCATCGCGCGCCTTCATGGAGGCCGAGGTCACGCGCTGGGGTGCGCTGGTGCGTGAAGCGGGCATACGCCCCGATGCCTGAGCACATGACACTCACCGAAGCGCGCGCGCTGGCCGAAGCCGCACTGCTGCGCGCGGGCGCGGGGGCCGATGCCGCGCGCAGCACTGCCGCGGCCCTGGCGCAGGCCGAGGCGATCGGCCAGGCGGGCCATGGCCTGTCGCGCCTGTCGCAGTACTGCGCCTTCCTTCGCAATGGCCGCGCCGATGGCGCAGCGCGCCCGCATGTGGTGCGCGAACGTGGCGGCGCGGCGCTGATCGATGCCGGTAATGGCCTAGCCTATCCCGCGCTGTCGCTGGCCGAAACGCAGGCGGCCCTGCGTGCGCGCGCGTTCGGCGTGACCTTCATCGGCATTACCAATTCGCACCATTCCGGCGCCATGGGCCTGCCAGTGGCACGCCTTGCGGCGCAGGGCCTGGTGGCACTGGCCTTCACCAATTCACCGGCAGCGATGCCAGTGCCGGGCGGCCGCGCGCCGTTGCTGGGTACCAACCCCGTGGCGGCCGCGTTTCCGCGCGCGACGCCGCATCCGCCGCTGGTGATAGACCTGGCACTCTCCACTGTCGCGCGCGGCAAGATCATGCGCGCGGCGCAACAGGGCGAGGCCATTCCCGAAGGCTGGGCGCTGGACGCCGACGGGAACGCCACCACCGATGCCAAGGCCGCGCTGCATGGCGCAATGCTGGCATTGGGCGGCGACAAGGGCGCGGCGCTGGCACTGGTCGTGGAACTGCTCTGCGTCGCTTTGACCGGTGCGGCTTTCGGCTTCGAGGCCGACAGCTTCTTCGAGGATGAGGGCAACCGCCCGAGGCTGGCCCAGGCGATCCTGGCAGTGGATCCCGGCGCGCTGGCCGGCAGCACGGTCTACCTCGAGCGTATCGAGGCGCTGATCGCAATGATGACACAGGACAGCCAGGTGCGCGTACCCGGCGCGAAACGCGCACGCCTGCCAGCACTGCTGAACCTGCCGGACGCGCTGGCCGCGACCCTGCGCCGCCTAGCCACCGACTGACGCGGGATCGCAATTCGCGCCGCAGACCAGCACACCCACGCGCGCGCCTGGCGGCGGCCGCCAGGCGCCGGAGAGGAGGGCCGCCATCGCCGCGGCACCACCCGGCTCGGCGACCACCTGCGCTGTCTGCCACAGATGTTTCTGCGCGGCGGTGATCGCATCATTCGCCACCAGCACGCATTGCGCGACATGCTGCCGCGCGATGTCGAACATCAGCGCACCCACGCTGCGCGCGCCCAGGCTGTCCGCCGCGACGCCGGAGACCGGCACATCCACGGGTCGGCCCGCCTGCATCGCGGCATGCAGCGCGCAGCTGGTCTCGGGCTCCACCGCGATCACCTGCACGCCCTGGCCGGCATACCAGGCGGCCATGCCACCGATCAGCCCACCGCCGCCCACGGCGACCAGCACATGCGTGAGGCCGGGCGCGTCCTGCTGCCATTCCAGCGCGACGGTACCCTGACCGGCCAGAACTTCCGGCTGGTCATAGGCATGCACGACGACAGCGCCGGTGGTCCGCGCATGTGCGGTGCTGGCGGCCAGCGCGTCAAAATAGGTCGCACCACCCACCACCAGCTTCGCGCCGAAGCCCTGGATGCGCCCGCGCTTTGCGGCTGCGCTGATCTCTGGCACGAAGATGTCAGCGCGCGCGCCCAGCGCCTGCGCGGCCAGCGCCACCGCCACGCCATGATTGCCGCCCGACGCCGCGACCACGCCGCGCGAGAGCTCGCCCGCGCTGCGCAAGCGGTTGAACGCTCCGCGCGACTTGAAGCTGCCGCCGCGCTGCAGGCATTCCAGCTTCAGGCACAGCCACGGGTCCAGCCACAGCAGCGGCGTGCGGCGGATATCACCGCGGATGCGCAGATGGGCGGTTTCGATCTCGGTGCGTGTGGTCATGCCCTGAACAACAGCGAACTGTCCCCGTAGGAGTAGAAGCGATAGCCCTGCGCGATAGCGTGTGCGTAAGCGCTGCGCATGCGCTCGGTGCCGGCGAAGGCCGAAACCAGCATCAGCAGCGTGGATTTCGGCAGATGGAAATTGGTCATCAGCGCGTCCGCCGTCGTGAAGCGGTGGCCGGGCAGCAGGTAAATGTCGGTCAGGCCACGAAAGGGGCGGATGGGGGCGGCTTCATCGCCGGTGGCGGCCGATTCCATTAGCCGCACCATGGTTGTGCCGACCGCGATGATGCGCCGCCCCTCGGCGCGCGCGGAGTTGATGGTGGCCGCGGCCTCGGGTGTGATCTCGCCCCATTCGGCGTGCAGCTTGTGCGCACGCGGATCATCGGCGCGCAGCGGCAGGAAGGTGCCCGCGCCAATGTGCAAGGTCAGCGCCACGCGCTGCACGCCGCGCGTGGCCAGCGCGTCCAGCACGGCCGGCGTGAAATGCAGCGATGCGGTCGAGGCCGCGACCGCGCCCGGCGCACGCGCGAAGAGCGTCTGATAGTCCTGCGCATCAGCCTCGGTCGGGCCTTGGGTGCGGGTGATATAGGGCGGCAGCGGCACTTCGCCGGCGGCGTCCAGCGCATCGGCCAGGCGCGCTTCGTCATGGCCGAAATCGAGGAAGGCGGCGCCTTCCTCGGGCGCGCGCAGCACGCGGGCCGTGATGTCCGCGCCGTCGATGCGCAGCTCATCGCCGGCGCGTACGCGGCGCGCATTGCGCAGCAGCGCATGCCAGACGCCGTTGCCCTCGGCCCGGTTCAGCATCACCTCGATGCGTGCCTCGCCGCGCCGCGCGGTCAGGCGCGCGGGGATCACGCGCGTGTCGTTCACCACCAGCAGATCGCCGGGGCGCAATACGCCGGGCAGGTCATGCACGATGCGGTCTTCCAGTGCATCGGGGCGCACCACCAGCAGGCGCGCGGCGTCGCGCGGACGGGCTGGTTCCTGGGCGATCAGCGCATCGGGCAGCGCGTAGTCGAAATCTGCGGTGCGCATCAGCGGCGTTCCAGGCTGCGGACGATGTGTTCCGCCAGGCGGCGCGCGGGTGGTGCGATAGGCTCGGCCGTCATCAGCGCGATCTCCGTGTCGCGCAAATCAGGCGCGCCCTGCGCGGTGTCCATGATGAAGAAATCCGCGGGCACCATGTCCTTCGGCAACACAGTCACGCCCAGGCCCGCGCGCACCGCCGCCTGCGCGCCTGCGAGCGAGGTGCTGGTATAGGCCACACGCCAGGCGCGGCCGGCGCGATCCAGCGCCTGCATCGCGCGCTTGCGGTACACGCAGGGGTGCGGCGATACGACAAGCGGCAGCGCCGCCTTTCCCTCGAAGACGTCGGCGCGCGCGGCCGCCCACACCAGCGCCTCGCGCCAGACGCGCGTGCCGGCAATCGGGCCTGCGGGTTCGCGCTTGATCAGCACCACGTCGAATTCGCCGGCCTGGAAGCGTTCCATCAGGTTCAGCGTCAGGTCGGTGGTGACTTCCAGCGCGACGCGCGGATGGCACTGCGCGAAGCGCGCCAACACACCCGAGAGATGCGTG
>JAPLOK010000468.1 GCA_026400775.1 Alphaproteobacteria bacterium
CGGCCTCACGCGGGGGGACGGCATACCAGGACGGGTCCAGGCCATCGGCCGGCAGCCTGCGCAGGCGGTCAGCCAGGCGGTGCGTGGAATCCAGCGATTGCGCCCGCGCGGGCAGCGCGGCCACGGTTGCAGCGGCGCCCAGGAGCATGGCGCGGCGGTCCATCGACGGCATGGTCATGCCCACGATCCTCGGTGTTGTGAACGGGAAAATCCCCACGGTGCCTGTGGATAGCGGAAGCCGCGCCGCACCGCAAAGCTTGACGCGGCCCCCCGGCGCGCGGTTCGCTGAGAGCATGAGCCCGCTCGACGCCGCCCGCCCCAATTCCGACCTGGACAATGCGCTGGCCGATGCTCATGCGCGCTATGCCGCGGCACGGCCGAACAGCGCGGCGATCCATGCCCAGGCGCGCAGCGTCATGCCTGGAGGCAATACGCGCACGGTGCTGTTCTACACGCCCTTCCCCACCGCCATGCAGCGCGGGGAGGCCGCGCGGCTATGGGATGCGGATGGCCGCGAATACACGGATTTCCTGGGCGAATACACCGCCGGGCTGTTCGGCCATTCGGAGCAGCGAATCCTCTCGGCGGTGAAGGCGGCGCTGGACCGCGGCATCAACCTGGCCGGCGTTGGCGAGGCGGAGGGGCGGCTCGCGCAGACCCTGGCGGCGCGCTTCCCCGCCATTGAATTGGTGCGCTTCACCAATAGCGGCACCGAGGCCAATCTGATGGCGCTGGCCGCCGCGCGCGGCTTCACCGGCCTGCCAGATGTGATGGTCGCGCGCGGGGGCTACCATGGCGGCGTGCTGACCTTTGCCACCGAGAAAAACGCCGTGAACGTGCCCATGCCTATGCACTTCATGGACTACAACGACACCGAGGGCGCGGCCGCTTCGATCCGCGCGCTGAAGGGGCGCCTGGGCGCGGTGCTGGTGGAACCCATGCTCGGCTCCGGCGGCTGCATCCCGGCCAGCCGTGAATTCCTGGCAGGCCTGCGCGCCGCCTGCGACGATGCCGGCGCGGTGCTGATCTTCGACGAGGTCATGACCTCCCGCCATGCCGAAGGCGGCATGCATGCGCTCTACGGCATCACGCCCGACCTGGTCACTCTGGGCAAATACATCGCCGGCGGCATGAGCTTCGGCGCCTTTGGCGGGCGTGCGGCGGTGATGAATGTGTTTGACGGCCACCGGCCCGGCGCGCTCTCCCATGCCGGCACCTTCAACAACAATGTCTGGTCGATGGCGGCCGGCAATATCGCGATGGGCGAGATCTTCCTTGGCGAGGTGGTGGGCGCGCTGTTCGCGCGCGGCGAACGGCTGCGCGCAGCGCTGAACGCCGCCTGCGCCGACCTGCCCATGCAGTTCACCGGCGCGGGCAGCATGATGGCCGCGCATTTCCGCGCCGGCGCCATCACCAAGCGCTACGACAACACGGCCGCCGAGGAAAAGCTGCGCGAATTGTTCTTCTTCGACATGCTGGAAGCCGGCTTCTACCTGGCGCGGCGCGGCATGATCGCGTTGTCGCTGCCGATCACCGATGCGGATTGCGACAGGCTGGTCCAGGCGGTGCGGGAATTCGCGGCGCTCCGTCGCGGCTTGTTCAGCTCAGCAGCCAGCCCACGAGCAGTATAGCGGCAACCAACAGCACCACCGCGCGAATCAACGCCCAGGTCTCGCCCCGCGCTTCGCCATCTTCGGGATGGGCGATGCGAATAGGCGTGGGCGCGTCATTGCGTTTCGCTAGACCACTGGGGATCGCGTTTTCGTCAGAGGTCTTTGTGGCCATTCTGGCTGCTCTTGAAACCTATGGTTGCAGACAGGAAACTCTTACGAATTCTACGATCCAACGATTAGTCCGCAAGTGCAAGTGGTAAATATATGACTAGATCACTATATGTTTCATTCGGCCCGCCATACCCCCGCCCGCACCGCCTGCGCCGCAAACAGCCCATAAGCGGTGATACCCGCCGCGACGGCCAGGAAATGGCCCAGCAGCCCCATTCCCAGCACATCCCCCAGCAGCCAGCCGCCGAGCACCGCGATGCCAAGCCGGGACAGCCCGGCCACCACCGGCCAGCCCATCCGCCCCGCGCCCATGGCCGCGAAATACATCGCCATGCCCAGGCCGAATCCGGCGAAGGCCGGCCCGATGCAGGAGAGCGCGAGGGCCGCGATGGCCAGCACCTCGGCATCCGAAGCGAAGATGGAGGCGAAGGTGACGGGGGCGACCGCCACCGTCACCCCAACCACCGCGCAGACCGCGAACGCCATGCCACCGCCCACCCAGGCGGTGCGCCGCGCCAGCGGCCAGTCGCCCTGCCCAACCGCGCGGCCGACCAGCGCCGTCAGCGCCGAACCCACGCCGAAGGCCAGCGGGATCATCATGAATTCCAGCCGCGCCGAGACGCCGTAGGCCGCGACCGCCGCCGCGCCATAGGCCGCGAGCTGCGCGGTGACCAGGATGGTTGTCAGGTTCGACACGGCGGCCAGCGCGCAGGCCACCGCGCCCACCGAGAGGATGCGCTTGAACAGCGCGCCCGAGAGCGGCACGCGCAAGGATGGCCGGAAGCCCGCAGCGCCCGAGAACACCACCCAGCCCTGCGCCAGCGCCGCCCCCCACATCGCGACACCGAAGGCGATGCCCAGCCCCGCCAGGCCCATGCCCATCGGCAATGCCAGCAGCCAGCCCAAGGCCGGCACCAGCGCCCAGGCCAGCGCGTTGATCCGCGCGGCCAGCGCATGCCGCCCCGCCCCGCGCAGCACCGATGCCAAGGTATTCGCAAGCCAGGCGGGCAACGCGCCCAGGCCGAACATCCACATCGCATAGGGCGCGCCGGCGGCGGCCGCTTCGGAGCCGCCGATCGCGGTCAGGATGGGCCAGGCCAGCAGCACCATCAGCACCACAAAACCTGCTGAGAAGCACAGCGCGATGATCAGCGCGTGCAGCACCATCGCACTGGCCTGCTGCGGCTGCCCCGCGCCGAGCGCGCGCGCCACCGCCGAGACCACACCGCCGCCCATCGCACCCGCGCTCATCTGCCCCAGCAGCAACGCGAAGGGCAGCACCACCGCGTAACCGGCCAGCGCGGCGCGGCCCAGCTGCGCGGCGATAGCGGTTTCCACCAGCAGGGCCGCGGCCTGCAGCAGCGACAGCATGGTGGTGGGCGCCGCCAGTGCGAGAATCCCTCGCGCAATGGCGCCGTTCTTCATCCGAAGCGCTCGGGCGCAAAGGGCGCCAGGCCGATGTTGGGCGCCGGCCCCAGAATGGCGCGCGCCAGCAACGCGCCGGTCGGGGCCGAGCTGGTCAGCCCCAGATGCCCATGGCCAAAAGCGCACCACAGCCCGGGAAGCCGCGCCACCGGCCCCACCACCGGCAGGCTGTCCGGCAGGCAGGGGCGGTGGCCCATCCAGAAAGGCTCGGCATTCTCGATGCGGGCTGCGGGGAAGACGCGCCGCACATCCTCCAGCAAGTATTGCGCGCGGCGTGGGTCGGGTGGGCGCTTGAGCCCGCCGAATTCCACCGTGCCCGCCACGCGCAGCCCGGCCTCCATGGGCGAGAGGAAGGCCTTGCGGTCCGACGCCACGACAGGCCGTTCCAGCACGATGCCGGCATCGGGGATCATGACGTGATAGCCGCGCTGGCTTTCCAGCGGGATGCGATAGCCCAAGGGCCGCAGAAGGGCTGCTGACCACATGCCCGCGGCCAGCACGACGTGATCCGCGGACAGCGGCCCGGCATCGGTCATGACGCCGGTGGCGCGCCCGCCCTCGGTGATGATGGATTGCACGCGGCCGCGTTGCAGCGTGGCCCCCATGCGCTGCGCGCCGCGCAGGAAGGTGAGCGCATGGCGCCGCGGATTGGTCGATGACCCCTGGTCGGGCAGCAGCACGCCCAGCGTGTATTCGGGCGCGATGCCGGGCTGGAATTCGGCCAAAGCCGAGCCGCGCAGAATATCGAAGCGATGCCCGAAACGCCGGCGCAGCGAGAAGGTGCCGGCGTCCTTCGCAAAGCCGGCCTCGTCCCGGTAGAGCAGCAGCTGGCCATTCTCACGCAGCAGGTCCAGCGCGCCTTCCTCGGCCAGCATCATGCGGTGATGATCGATGGCGTTGCCTTGCAGCGCCTGCAGGGCCTCGGCGATTTCCAGCACGCGGGCGGGCTTCGCACTGGCCAGGAAACGCCACAGCCAGGGCAGCACGCGTGGCA
>JAPLOK010000058.1 GCA_026400775.1 Alphaproteobacteria bacterium
CCATGTTGCCACGACATTAGTAAAGAATTGGTCAATGGCAGCGTCACGCGCCGGCCGCGAGAAGTTCATCCAGCGCGGGGTTCATGGCGAGAGCGAAGCGCGTCATCTCCGTCACCAACTGGATCGCGCCATCGGGCCGGCTGGCCTGGCGTCGCAGCACCACCCGATGGTCGGGCAGCACGCGCAGCTCCACCCCCGGCGGCATACGCTCGCGCAGTGCGACCAGCGCCTGCACGGTCGCCGCGCGGTTGCGCCCGCGTTCGGCCGTGGATGGAATGCGGCCGACCACCGAAACCAGGCGCAGCGCATCATGGGTCAATTCCGCTGCGCAGGAATGACCCCGCCAGCCATAGCGCACCACAGGCCTTACGGCCGGCTCACGCGGATGCAGGCGCCCATCGGGCGCGACCTGGAAGGGACCGAGAGACATCATGACGCCCAACTTGCGGCATGTTGGTGAAGAGAGGATAAACCGCCGCATGGCACTCGCTGAATCCCTCCGCATGGTCCTCGCGAAACCGCACCGTGCGGGCTACCCCTTCATTGCCGGTGGCGGGGCGGTCATGGTGCTGGGCCTGTTCCTGGGCGGCTGGCTGTTCTGGCCCGGCGCGATGTTCACGGCCTTCTGCCTGTATTTCTTCCGCGACCCCGAGCGTGTGCCACCCGAGCAACGCAGCGCCGTGGTCGCACCGGCCGATGGCCATGTCGTCTCCGTCGAACGCGCCACCGCACCCGCGGAACTCGGCCTGGGCGAGGCGCCGCTCTGGCGGGTGGCGATTTTCCTCTCGGTCATTGACGTCCATGTGAACCGCAGCCCGGTGCATGGCCGCGTCACGCGCATCGCCTACCATCCGGGCAAATTCCTCTCCGCCAATCTCGACAAGGCGAGCGAGGAGAATGAGCGCAACGGCATGGTGATCGAGACGATGGGCGGCCGCCTGGTGGGTTGCGTGCAGATCGCGGGCCTCGTCGCGCGGCGCATCCTGTGTGACGCGCGCGTTGGCCAGCAGCTGAATGCCGGCGAGCGCTACGGCATCATCCGCTTCGGCTCCCGCACGGATGTCTACCTGCCCGAAGGTGTCATGCCGATGGTGCGCGTGGGCCAGACCATGGTCGGCGGCGAGACCATCATCGCCGATCTCGGCGCGTGACCGCGCGCGAACGCGCCCGCCGCGCGCTGGCCAAGCGGCTGGCGCGCCGCCCGCGCTATCGCGGGCCTTCCATCAACCGGGTCATCCCGAACATCCTGACCATGCTGGGCCTCTGCGCCGGCATGCTCGCGGTGCGCTACGCCTTCGAGAACCGCTTCGACATGGCTGCCGCGCTGATCGTGGTCGCCGCCATCATCGACGGGCTGGATGGGCGCATCGCAAGGCTGCTGAAGGGCACGTCGAATTTCGGCGCGGAGTTCGACAGCCTCTCGGATTTCCTGTCATTCGGCGTCGCACCGGCGCTCGTGTTGTATCTTTGGTCCATGCAGTCGGTGGGGCACCTCTTTTTCCTGCCCTGCCTGATGTATGCGGTGGCGCTGGCGCTGCGGCTGGCGCGCTTCAACGCATCGCTGCTGGATGACCCGGCGGCGCCGCGCCCGGCCAAGCCCCTTTTCGCGGTGAACTTCTTCACCGGCGTGCCGGCGCCGGCCGCGGCGGGGCTCGTGATGTTCCCGCTCTTCGCGGCACTGGCCTTCCAGACCTGGGGCCTGACGGGCATGGCCGCCGCGCTGCGCCACCCGGTGTTCGTTGCGATCGTTCTGGTGGTGGTGGGCCTGCTCGCCGTCTCGCGCCTGCCGACCTGGAGTGGGAAGCGCATCCGCCTCAAGGCACACCAAGTGCTGCCGCTGATGCTCTCGGTGCTGGCCTATGCGACGCTGCTGGTGACCGAGCCCTGGGCCGCGCTGGCCTTGGGCAGCGCGCTGTACATGGGCGTGGTGGTGGCGTCTTCGTTGGCGTACCGGCGCCTCCACCGCGAATGGGCGGCCAGCCACCCGCAGCCTGACGCGGCTGGTTGACACGGGGCCGCGCCTGCCAGGCGGAGCAGCTGGCCGGCCTGTGCGTCATGTCATCCGGATCTGCGTCAGCTCCTGGAACCAGCTCTGCGCCTGCACGAAGCCCTGCACGAAGCCCTGCACGCGGCGCGACATGGCGCGCGGGTTCAGGTCATGCGCCACGAACAGGAACAGCGCGTCATCCACCACGCGCGCATGCAAATCCTGCAGCAGCACCGCCTGCGCCGCAGGGTCGAAGGTGTTGTAGGCGCGGTCGATGATCGCGTCATGCCAGGGGTCGGAGAAGAAGCCCCAGTTGTTCGCCGCCGGCGGCGTCAGTTCAGTCTTGAGGAAGCGGATCAACCCGTTGAAGGGATCAAGTGCGGCATAGCTGATGTTGATCGCGGTGATGCCGCGGTTGGACGGCGCGCGCGCGCCATCGCGCCACAGGCCGAGCAACGAATTCCATTCGACCACCTCGAAGGTGATCTCGATGCCGATATCGCGCAGGTTCTGTTGAATGGCTTCGTTCATTGGCAATGGCTGCATCTGGCCGCAATGCGTGGCACGAGAAGCCCAAGAGCGCGGCACCGCGTCGGCCGCCGCACGGTATGCACAAGCCCGGGGCAGGGCGCGGGCGTGCTGCCCGTGCTGTCAGCGCGCCAGGCGCTGCGCGACCTGTTCGCGCAGCAGGTTGCCCACCTGCGCGGCGGTCAGTTCAGGCCGGAAGGGCAGGCGCATCGGGTCCCATTTGCCGCTTTGCGGGCGGCCGAGATTCTTCTGCACCTCGCCATGCCCCAGCACCGTCAGCGGCGTCACCGCGATGCCGTAGAAGGCGCAGAGCTGCGCGACCGCATCGATCATCGCGTTCCACTGCACCTCGCGCATCGGCATGGGGCCGGCATCGAATGGGCGTTCGCGAGCATTGAGCATGCAGCACATCGAGATGCCGATGGAGCCGGTGTTGGTGCCGCGGGTATGGGCCGCGTAATGGCCGTCGGCGGCGCTTTCATTGTCGGCGATGATGTGTTCGCCGCGATGGTATTGGCCATCACCATCAATCAGCACATGGTAGTGCTCGCGGTCATTCTCGGATGGGTGATAGCCGCCGGCGGTCCAGTGGCAGATCACGCGGATCATGTTGGCGGGCATCAGCCAGGCGGCGGGCAGGGCATTGGGCATGTCGGGTCCTCCACCGCCATGCTGCCAAGAAGCCCGCTGTGCTGTGTGTCACGCCTGCGTGAGGCGTCAGCGCACCAGGGCGCGCGCCATCCGGTCAATGCCGTCCAGCGTCATCGGGTACATCGCACCCTCCATGCATTCGGCCAGCATTCCGATGGAGGGTGTGAAGCGCCAATGCGCCTCGGGCACCGGGTTCAGCCAGGCGACGCGTCGGAAATGCTTGGCTACACGCTGCATCCAGACGCGGCCCGATTCCTCGTTCCAGTGTTCGACGGAACCGCCCGCCTGGATGATCTCATAGGGACTCATGGACGCATCGCCCACGATGATCAGCTTCCAGTCCGGTCCATAGCTGCGGAGCAATTCCATGGTCGGCTTCGTGTTGGCCTGCCTGCGGATATTGGTGGTCCACACACGCTCATAGAGGCAGTTGTGGAAGTAGTAGTGGCGCAGGTGCTTGAACTCCGCGCGCGCCGCGTTGAACAGCTGCTCGGCGGTGCGGATATGGTCGTCCATCGAGCCGCCGATATCCAGCAGCAGCAGCACTTTCACCGCATTGCGCCGCTCCGGCACCATATGGATATCAAGCAGCCCGCCCTTGGCGGCGGTGTCCTGGATGGTGCCGGGCAGGTCCAGTTCCGTGGCCTCGCCCTTGCGCGCAAAGCGGCGCAACCGCCGTAGCGCCAGCTTCATCGTGCGCGTGCCCAGCGCCTCGTCATCGGCGAGGTCCTGGAATTCGCGCTTGTCCCACACCTTGGTTGCGCGGCGGTTGCGCGACTGGTCCTGGCCGATGCGCACGCCTTCCGGATTGTAGCCATAGGCCCCGAATGGCGAGGTGCCGGCCGTGCCGATCCAGCGATTGCCGCCCTGGTGCCGGCCTTTCTGTTCCTCAAGCCGCTGGCGCAGCGTTTCCATCAGCTTCTCGAAACCACCCAAGGCTTCGATCGCGGCCATTTCCTCGGGCGTGAGGTTCTTCTCGGCGAGCTTCTTCAGCCATTCTTCCGGCAGGGTCGGCGTCTCCTCGCCTTCCGGCCGTTCCAGGCCTTTGAACACCTCGCCGAAGACGCGGTCGAAGCGGTCCAGATGCCGCTCATCCTTCACCAGCGCGGCGCGAGAGAGAAAGTAGAAATCATCCACCGACCAGCCCGCGACACCCGCCTTCATGGCCGAGAGCAAGGTCAGCCATTCGGTGAGGCTGACCTGCATGCCGGCACGGCGCAGTTCCTGGATGAAGGGCGCGAACATCCGACCAGACTGCCGGCTCGCCCGCGCCCGCACAAGCTCAGCCCCAGCGCACGCGCCGCGTCAGCAGCATCAGCGCAGAGAGCACCACGAGCCCGATCAGCACCAGCATCAACAACGCGGCCAGCCAGAAGCGGCGCGTCACCGCCAGCGTGTAGAGCCCCGCCTGGCCCATCACCATCGCCCCTGCAATCGCATAGGCGGTGGCGAAGCCCAGCACCTCCGCGATCGCCAGCAGCAGCAGCGGGAACAGCACGAGCGAGGCGCCGAACAACCCATATTGCACCGGATGGATCGCGACCCGCGCCAGCAATTCGAACAGCAGATAGGTCAGAAAGCCGAGGGCAATGAACATCACGCTGTACTTCGTGGCCCGCGTGACCATGCGGTAGGTCGGCACCGCCTCGATCAAGCGCACGCCTGCGCTGCGCGCCAGGCTCAGGCAGCCGCGCGGACTCAATTGCAGCCGCGGCGGTGCCTGCAGCCCGCTCCATTCGGCGCGGAAGCCGCCATCGCTCACTTCGCTGCGCTCGGGCAGGTCGGAGCCGGAGAAGCTGGGCGTTGGCCAGGGGGCGGCGATGCTGAAGCGGCTATCCTGACCGAGCGGGCGCAGATGCAGGCTGTCACTGCCGCGCAGCACCATGCGCCCCGTCACCCGCACCTCCGCGGCCGGCGGACCCGAGAGGCCGAGCCGCCAGACCTGCTGCTGCTGCCCCTCGCAAGCCTCGCTCGCATGCATGGCAAGCCGCGCGCCATCCCATTGCAGGAAGGGCCGCTCGGGGTTGCGCAGATCCGACACGGCGGTCAGCAGATAGGCCTCGTTCCACAAGGCCTGCGCGCCTTCCGGCAAGGCCGGCTGCGTGTCGAAGCGCGCGTTGAACTCGATGCTCGCGGTGTAGACATTGGCCTGGAACAACCCCCGCCTGCGTGTCTCCGGCACCAGCTGCGCATCGGCCTGCTGCATGCGGGGCAGGATCAGCTGCATCTCGCGCGCGGTGCCGTCGCGCGGCACCACCGGCAGCACCAGCACCGGCCCCGAC
>JAPLOK010000035.1 GCA_026400775.1 Alphaproteobacteria bacterium
AAGGCCGGTCAGCTCCTCGAGCTCGTCTCGCCCAACGAATGCGCCAACTACCTCAGCAACTCAGGCTACGCTTCCATGTAAAAACAGCATGCTCTAGACGCGCGCGCTGCTGGCAGAGCGTGGCTTTCTCTACACCTCCAACGCCTTCGATGATGACCTGCCCTATCACGATGGCGCGTTGCTGGTGCTGCCCTCTGCGCTGGATTCCAATGACAGCAAGTTCTTCCACCCGAACGGTTTCGTGCGCGCGGGCGGGATGGTGGAATATGTGCGCGACGCGATCGAGACGCTGGCAGCCGAGGCCGCGCGCGGCCATGCTCGGGTGCTGAACATCGGCTACCATTTGCGGATCAGCGGCCGCCCGGGCCGCTTTCCGGCCTTCGAGCGGGTGATGGCGATGCTGGCGGGACTGGGCGATCGGGCGTGGATTGCGCGCCGCGATCAGATCGCCCGGGCCTTCATCGCCGCCGCTGGTTGACCATGCGTTCCAGCTCGTAGCGCATGGTGCAGGTGCCGCTGCGGTTGCGATGTTCCGCGGTGAAGCGGTTGTTCGCGAAGCGCCCGGTGGCGGGTCCGAACAACCCGAAGCCCGGCAGCGTCACTGCGCCATCGGCGGCGACCCGGCCGCTGAGTTCCGCATCTCCCGCCAGCGCCGGCACACGCACCTCGCTGCGCGCGACCTGCATCGTCACGCGCTCCTGACCGACGCGCCCGCCAGTGCGGCATTCATGGTAGCGAAATCCCGACCAGTCGCCGTCGAAACTGGCGCGCTGGGCGGAGGCCGGCGCTGCCAGCGCCAGCAGGATCAACAGCGCGCGCATCATGAGAACCGCCCCGTGCGCGGGAAGCCATGCGGCACCGGCTTGCCCGCCCCGGCGCGGTTGCCGCGCCAGGTGGTGATGTCGGTCTCGGTGCGGGTGCGGTCACCCTGTTGCCAGGACAGGCCGGCGGCGGCTTCGAAAACCAGCGCGTCGCGCAGGCCGCCATCCTTGTAGGATTGCAGCTGCACGCCGCGGCCACGCCCCATCACCGGGATCTGGTCCAGCGGGAAGACCAGCAATTTCCGGTTGTCGCCCACCACGGCGATGCTGTCGCCGGCGGCCGGTGCGCACAGCACGGCACGGGCCGCGCCCTCCAGGTTCATGACCTGCCGACCGGTGCGTTTTTCGGCGAGCAGATCCTCGGTCTCCACCACGAAACCCTTGCCGTCATTGGCCGCGACCAGCATGCGGCCCTCGGGCTTGAACAGCGCGATCGGCGTGTCTTCATTGGCCATGTCCACCATCAGGCGCAGCGGCTGGCCATCGCCACGGCCGCGCGGGATGGCATCCGCCTTCAGCGTGAAGGCGCGGCCCATGGCGCCGAAGACCACCACACGATCCGTCGTCTCGGCATGCAGCGCGAAGGCGAGAGCATCGCCCTCCTTGAAGCGCAGTTCCGCGTCCGCCGGCAGGTGGCCCTTCTGCGCGCGCAGCCAGCCCTTTTCGGAGAGGATGATGGTGATCGCTTCGCGCTCCACGAAGGCAGTCTCATCCACCGTCACGGCGGCGGCGACACCATTGATCAGCGTGCGCCGCTTGCCCAGCGGGCCATCACCGAAGGCGCGGCGAGTGTCCTCGATCTCCTTGGCGATGGCTTCCCAGCGCTTCTTGTCGCTGGCCAGCAGCGTGTTCAGCCCCTTCTGTTCCTTCGAGAGCTTGTCGTGCTCGCGGCGGATCTCCATTTCCTCGAGCTTGCGCAAGGACCGCAGGCGCATGTTCAGCACCGCTTCCGCCTGCATATCGGTCAGCCCAAAGCGGGCCATCAGCCTGGGCTTGGGCTCATCCTCCTCGCGGATGATGCGGATCACCTCATCGAGGTTGAGATAGACAATCAGATAACCTTCGAGAATTTCGAGGCGCCGCGCGATCGCGGCCAGGCGGTGCTTGCTGCGCCGTTCCAGCACCACATGCCGGTGGTCCAGCCAGGCGCGCAGCACTTCGCGCAGCCCCATCACGCGCGGCGTGCGGTTGGCATCCAGCACGTTCATGTTCAGGGAGAAACGGCTCTCCAGCGCGGTGGCGCGGAACAGCGTCTCCATCATCACCGCGGGTTCGACATTGCGCGTCTTGGGCTCCAGCACCAGACGCACCAGGTCGGTGCTTTCATCGCGCACATCGCCCAGCAGCGGCAGCTTCTTCTCTTCCAGCAGCTGCGCGATCTGCTCGACCAGGCGCGCCTTCTGCACCTGATAGGGAATGGCGGTGATCACGATCTGCCAGGCGCCATTCTTGCCGCGTTCCACCTCATAGGCGGCGCGCATGCGGAAGGAACCGCGGCCGGCCGCGTAGGCTTCGGCGATGGTGCCCGCGTCCTCCACCAGCAGACCGCCTGTGGGGAAATCCGGGCCCGGCATATGCGCCAGCAATTCGGCCGTGGTCGCCTGCGGGTTGCGGATCAGTTCCAGGGCGGCGGCGCAGACCTCGCCGGCATTGTGCGGCGGGATATTGGTCGCCATGCCGACCGCGATGCCCGAGGCACCATTGGCCAGAAGGTTCGGGAAGGCGGCGGGCAGCACAACAGGCTCGCGCTCCTCGCCATCATAGGTCGCACGGAAATCGACCGTGTCGTCCTCGATATTGGCCAGCATCGCCTGCGCGACTTCGGTCAGCCGGCTTTCGGTGTAGCGCATGGCGGCGGCGTTATCGCCGTCGATATTGCCGAAATTGCCTTGGCCTTCGACCAGCGGAAAACGGGAGGCGAAATCCTGCGCCAGGCGCACCATCGCGTCATAGATCGCGGCATCGCCATGCGGGTGATACTTGCCCATCACATCGCCCACGATGCGCGCGCATTTCTTGAAGCCGCTGGCGGGGTCGAGCTTGAGTTGGTGCATCGCCCAGAGCACGCGGCGATGCACGGGCTTCAGCCCATCGCGCACATCGGGCAGCGAGCGAGCGGTGATGGTGGAGAGCGCATAGGCGAGATACCGCTCGGACAGCGCGGCTGCGAGCGGGGTTTCGGCGCTGGGTTCGCCGGGCATGGTCTTGATGTCATCGGGCATGGCGGATTCGCGTTCTGTTCGCTGGGCCGTGGCGGTAGCATGCGGGGGCGTGGGAGGCCAGCGCGGGGTGGGTCAATCGGCGGGGGCGAGAAGTTGCACGGTCGGGAAGTGGCGCCGATAACGGCGTGTGTCACGCGTCAGCAGTGGCAGCTTCGCGGTCGTGGCATGCGCGCCGATCAAGAAATCCGGCAGGACAGAGCCTCGGGCGCCGCCCGAGGCGCGGTAGCGCTGGAAGGCCTTGCCGGTCAGGAACAGCGCCTCGCGCGGAATGGCAATGGTATCGAGCCGGGCAGAAGCCAGCACGCCGTCGACCTCCTCGATGCGCCGAAAGCCTAAGGAGAACTCGGCATAGACCCCTTCATTGATGACCAAAGGCCCGCGCAAGGCGGCGGGTTCCAACCACCCTTGCGACCATTCGGCCCAGTTTGCGTCATCGGTCACCAGGTCCAGCAGGACATTGGTGTCGACCAGCGTCACGTCAGTCCGCGCCGCGCGTGAGTGCCATGATCTGCTCGGTGGTCATGCCCGCGGTGGCGCGACCGCGCAGCTTGGTGAAACGGCTGGTGGGGCGGGCCGCTCCAGCGGCCCGCACCGCCGGATCAATCAGCCTTGGCCAATTCCTCCGGCGTGACCGCCTTCTCCTCGACCTTCGCCAGTTCCAACATGAAGTCCACCACCTTCTCCTCGAAGATCGGCGAACGCAGCCCTTCGACGGCCTGCGGGTTCTTCTGGAAATACTCCAGCACCATCTTCTCCTGGCCCGGGTAGCGGGCCATCT
>JAPLOK010000150.1 GCA_026400775.1 Alphaproteobacteria bacterium
GATGGTCCAGCGAACCCGCGCCCAGATTATCGCCGGTCAGGTCCACGATGGTGGTGCCCGGCAGCATCGCGCCCACCGCAAGCTGCGCGCTGGTCGCGAAGCTGGTGACCGGGCCGGGCCCCGCGCCGCCACCATGGCCGCCGCCGCCCGAGCCATCGGGGATCAGCCCGAACATGATGGGCTTGATGGCGTTGACCTTGTTCTGGTTGGCCGAGCTCCAGTCATCGGCGAGAATCCCGCCGGTGTCGCCGGAATTCGGGTTCCAGGACCACCAGGCCCAGGACATCGGCAGCTGACCGGGGGCCAGGTCGCTGTCGCCGTCCAGGTCGAAATCCCCGCCAAGATATTTCGTGATGGAGGACAGCCAGCCGAGGTCCAGCGGGTCCACCATCTTGCTCCCCCACTCGCCCAGCAGGATCGGCGCGATGCCCTGCTCGAAGATGAAGCCCCAGTGTTCGCGGAAGATCTCGTCCATGTTGTTGGGGAAATCGCCCGCGCGGAACCAGGGCTGCGGGAAGACGCTGTTGGGGTAGTCATGCGGCGAATAGACCAGCTTGTTCGACACATCGAGCCGCACGGGATGCGTCGCCACACCCTTGAGATTGCCGCCCCACCAGTAGTTGGAACCGCCCGCCGTCTCGACCCCTTCGACGATGATCAGCCATTCCGGCGCCACATCCAGGATGGCATTGCCGATGCGCTCGGCGGCCAAGCGCCAGTCCAGCGCGCCGCCATCGCCCCAGCTCGCATTGTGCGGCTCGTTGTGCAGATCCGCGCCGATGACCGTGGGGTTGTCACCATAGCGGTTGGCAAGCATCACCCAGTTCTGGATGACCTTGGCTTCCGGATAGGCGTCGGTGAACCACAGCCCGTTGCCGTTCGGCCCCGCGCCGGCGTCATTGCGGTGATGGTCGAAGAAGATGCGCAGGCCGACCTCACCCGCATAATCCACGATCTTGTCGTAGACCTGCAGCACGGACAGGCCCTGCAGGTCGGGATTCTTGAAGAAGTCGATGCGGTTGGGGACCTTGCCCGGCTCCAGCGCTTCGTCGCTGTAGGGCAGACGGACGGTGTTGAAGCCCAGTTCCACCATCTGGTCCATCATGGCCTTGTAGGACCGGCTCCAGAGGCCGTGCGGGACATAGGTGTTGGTCTCGCCGCCGAACCAGGATGTCGCGTTGATCTGCACCGGCTGGCCGGCGGCGTTGATGATCTGGTTGCCCTGCGTCGAGAGCCCGCCGGAAGGCCCCGCACTTTCGGTGATGATCGCGGTGGCATTGACGGTGGGCGGCACCGCGCCGGCGGGCTTGGTGATGGCGAGCTGGAAGCTCTCCGCTCCCTCGGCCAGGGCATCGGACAGGATGGGCACCAGGATGGTCTTGCTGGTCTCGCCCGGCGCGAAGGTCATGCTGCCGGAGGCGCTGGTGTAGTCGGAGCCGGCGCGCGCCGTGCCGTCCACCGTGGCGTAGCTGAGGGTGATGGGCTGCGCCGAGGCCCCGGTCAGCGACACGATGAAGGCGGCGTTCTGCACGCCGGCGGCCGGTTCGCGCACCGCGATGTCGGAGACGATGATGTCGGGCGGACCGGCGGGCGGCGTGATTGTCAGCGCCCCCTGCGCATCCGACAGCGTGGCGCCGTGCGCATTGGTCAGGTTGACCAGCAGCGTCTCCGCGCCCTCGGCCAGGGCATCGGCCAGCACGGGGATGGAGATGGTCTTCTGCGTCTCGCCGGGTGCGAAGGTCAGCTTGCCGCTGGCTGCGGTATAGTCGCTGCCCGCGGTGGCGGTCCCATTCGCCGTGGCCCAGTCCACCTCCACCGCGGTGCTAGCGGCCGCGGAGAGGCGGACGATCATCTCCCCCGCCGCCGAACCCGAGAGCGGCTCGACCTGCTGCGCATCCTGGATGGTGATGCCCGGTAGTATGCCGCCCGCCCCACCACCCGAGACCGCGAGGTTGGTCAGCTGTGTCGAAGCGCCGGCCGCCTGGAAGCCGAAGCTGATGCTGCCGCCGGCGATGATGTTGCCATTATAGTCGAGGTTGGACAGCGTGTAGCGATTACCCTCCTGCGACACGACGCGCGCGTTCCAGACATTTACCAGGCCGACAGGCGCATCGAAAGTCACCGTCCAGCCATGGGAGCCACTGCTGGACCCCACGGTGACATCGGCCACGAAACCACCAGCCCATTCGCTGCGGATCGTCGCATTCACGGATTGCGTCATGTCGGTCCCCCAAGCAACCTCTTGCTGGGGTCAAAATATCCAGGCGCACACAATTGCGAAGGCCAAAACCCGGGACTTTGCTTAAACTCTACTGGCGATCTACTTGTCCGATATTTTCCGACACATCACGACAACAGACAACCCTGGGTTGTCGGGCAGTGTGTCAGGGCGCGTCAGCGATGTCGCGCACCGTCGACACGAAGGCACTGATCAGCCCGGCATCCTTCACACCACGCTCGCGCTCCACCCCGGAGGAGACATCGGCCCCGGGCGCGCCGGCGGCAAGGATGGCGCGCTTCACGTTATGCGGCGTCAGGCCGCCGGCCAGCAGCCAGGGGCGTGGTACGGTCAAACCGGCCAGCAGCGACCATTCGAAGGGATGCGCATTGCCGCCGGGCAGCGGGGC
>JAPLOK010000070.1 GCA_026400775.1 Alphaproteobacteria bacterium
AGGGGGACAAAGCCCCTCTCCAAGACCACCAGCCCGGATCGCCTCAGCGGCACAGTGAAGGGAACGCCATGGCGGATATATTTGACTACGTGATCATCGGTTCCGGCGCCGGTGGCGGCGTGCTGGCGGATCGGCTGACGGAGGACCCGGTCACCAGCGTTTGCGTGCTGGAGGCCGGGCCACTCGACAGCAATCCCTGGATCCACATGCCTGCGGGCTTCATCAAGACCTTGGTGAACCCCGATGTCTCCTGGCAGTTCAGCACTGAACCCACCGCGAATACCGGCGGCCGGCGCATTCCGACCGTGCAGGGCAGGGTGCTCGGCGGCTCCACCAGCATCAACGGCATGATCTATAACCGTGGCCAGCCGAACGACCAGAACTCCTGGGCGCAGCGCGGCAATCGCGGCTGGGGCTATGAGGATTGCCTGCCCTATTTCAAGCGCAGCGAAAAGCGCATCGGCATGGCCGATGACAGCCGCGGCACTGTTGGGCCGATGCCGGTGACGGATATGGACTGGTTCCACCCGATCTCGGAGGCCTTTGTGGAGGGCTGCGTGGCCGCGGGCATTCCGCGCGCGCGTGACTACAACAGCGGTGACCAGGCGGGCGTGGGCTATTTCCAGCGCATCATCCAGGGCAATCGGCGTATGGGTGTGGCGCGCGCGCGGCTGCGGCCGGCGATGGGCCGCGACAATCTCTCGGTGCGCCCCAATGCGCGCGCCACGCGCCTGATCTTCGAGGGCCGGCGTTGCGTGGGCGTGGAATATCGCGCCGCCCCCGATGCCCCGCCGGTGGAGGTGCGTGCCCGCCGGGAGGTGATCGTCTCCGCGGGTACCGCCAATTCCGCCCGGCTGCTGCAGATCTCGGGCATCGGGCCGGCGGGGCTGCTGGACAAGCTGGGGGTGGCGCCGGTGCATGTGCTGCCGGGCGTGGGCGAGAATCTGCGTGATCATTATGCCTCGCGCTTCGTGATGCGGGCGCGGCCTGGCACCATCACGCTGAACGAGTTGTCGCGCGGTTGGCGCCTGATGCGCGAACTGGCCAATTGGGCGCTGAAGCGGCCGACCATCCTGGCCACCGCGCCCAGCCATGTCTTCGTCTTCTGGAAGAGCTTCGAGGGGCTCGATGAGCCCGACCTGCAATGTGTCTTCACGCCGGGCAGCTACAAGCCGGGCAAGACCTATGTGCTGGACGACTACCCCGGTGTGTCAGCCGGCGCCTGGCAGCACCGGCCGGAGAGCACGGGCTTCGTGCGCGCGCGCAGCAGCAATGCCTGGGAAAACCCGGAAATCCAGCCCAACTATCTGAGCCATGAGATGGATCGGCGCGTGCATATCGCGGGCCTGCGGCTGATGCGCCGGCTCTTGGCGCAGCCGCAGCTGGCCCGCTTCCTCGAGGGCGAGACCATCCCCGGTGCCGATGTCCAGAGCGACGATGAATTGCTGGATTTCGCGCGCGCCAATGGCACCACCACCTACCACCTGATCGGCACCTGCCGCATGGGCCCGGCCACCGACCCGATGGCGGTGGTCGATGACCGGCTGCACGTGCATGGTCTGGAGGGGCTGCGCGTGGTCGATGCCTCGATCATGCCGAGCATGACCTCGGCCAACACCATGGCGACCACGATGATGATCGGTGAGAAGGCCGCGGACATGATCCGCGGTCGGTGATGCGCAGCCTATTCACGCTCCCGGCTGTGCCCAGCCGGGAGCAAACGCGTCCGGATCAGGAAAACTGCTGCGGCCGCGGCACGTAGAGAAAGCCCTCGCCATCGCGGATGATGCGGCCGAAGCCGGGCCAGGGCACGTGCACGCCGCCCATCAGGATGCCGGTGCTGGCCAGCATATCCAGCGTGCGCACGCGGCTTTCCACGCCCATCGCGCTGTCCACATCCACGCCCACGCGCCAGCGCGGGCGGGCCAGTTGGATCGTCATCTGGTGCGCGATATCGCCCCAGATCAACATGGTCTCG
>JAPLOK010000203.1 GCA_026400775.1 Alphaproteobacteria bacterium
AGCATCACCGAAATCCGCAAGCGGCTGGTCGCACCCGGCATTTCGCTGGGCGCGCTGTCGCCGGAAGCGCATGAGACGCTGTCGATCGCGATGAACCGCATCGGCGCGCGCAGCGACAGCGGCGAAGGCGGCGAGGACCCGGAACGCGCCAAGCCGCGCGCCAATGGCGACAACGCCAATTCCGCGATCAAGCAGATCGCGAGCGGCCGCTTCGGCGTCACCGCCGAATACCTGAACAATTGCCGCGAGATCGAGATCAAGGTCGCGCAAGGGGCGAAGCCCGGCGAGGGCGGGCAGCTGCCCGGCTTCAAGGTCTCCGCACTCATCGCCAAGCTGCGGCATTCCACGCCGGGTGTGACGCTGATCAGCCCGCCGCCGCATCACGACATCTATTCCATCGAGGATCTGGCGCAGCTCATCTATGACCTCAAGCAGATCAACCCCGATGCCACGGTCTGCGTGAAGCTGGTCTCGCGTTCGGGCATCGGCACGATTGCGGCCGGTGTCGCGAAGGCGAAGGCCGATGCGATCCTGATTTCGGGACATTCCGGCGGCACCGGCGCCAGCCCGCAGACCAGCATCAAATACGCAGGCCTGCCCTGGGAAATGGGCCTGTCCGAAACCCACCAGGTGCTGCAGCTGAACCGCCTGCGGCATCGCGTGAAGCTACGCACCGATGGTGGCATCAAGACCGGGCGCGATGTGGTCGTGGCCGCTATGCTGGGCGCCGAGGAATTCGGCATCGGCACCGCCAGCCTTGTCGCCATGGGCTGCATCATGGTGCGGCAATGCCATTCCAACACCTGCCCGGTCGGCGTCTGCACGCAGGACGAGGCGCTGCGGAAGAAGTTCGATGGCAGCCCCGAGAAGGTCATCAACCTGTTCAGCTTCGTCGCCGAAGAGGTGCGCGAAATCTTGGCGGGCCTGGGCTTCCGCCGCCTGACCGACATCATCGGCCGTACCGATCTGCTGAAGCAGGTCAGCCGTGGCGCGGAGGACCTCGACGACCTCGATTTGAACCCGCTGCTGGTGAAGGCCGATGGCGGGCCCTTCCCCGCCTATTGCACGCTGCAATCGCGCAACGAGGTGCCGGAGACGCTGGATGCGGACATGATCCGCGACGCGGCACCGCTGTTCCAGCGCGGTGAGAAAATGCAACTCGCCTACAACATCCGCAACACGCATCGCGCCATCGGCACCAAAACCAGCGCCATGATCACCCGCCAATACGGCATGAAGGGGCTGGATGCGGCGCGGCTGACGGTGCGGTTGCGCGGCACGGCCGGGCAGTCGCTCGGCGCTTTCGGCGTGCAGGGCTTGAAACTGGAAGTGTTTGGCGACGCCAACGACTATGTGGGCAAGGGACTGTCGGGCGCGACCATCGTGGTGCGGCCCGCGCCTTCGTCGAAGCTGGTGTGGAACGAGAACACCATCATCGGC
This sequence comes from Alphaproteobacteria bacterium, assembly GCA_026400775.1. Taxonomy (GTDB): domain Bacteria; phylum Pseudomonadota; class Alphaproteobacteria; order Acetobacterales; family Acetobacteraceae; genus Rhodovarius. Next base: position 1,441 of record JAPLOK010000203.1, read on the forward strand.
AACACCTGCCTCTATGGCGCGACGGCGGGCGAGTTGTTCGCGGCCGGCCAGGCCGGTGAACGCTTCGCCGTTCGCAACTCGGGTGCGAGCACCGTGGTCGAGGGGTGCGGCGCCAATGGCTGCGAATACATGACGGGCGGCACTGTCGTGATCCTGGGCTCGGTGGGCGATAATTTTGGCGCGGGCTTCACCGGCGGTCAGGCATTTGTCTACGACGCCGACGACACTTTCGAAAAGCGCATCAACCCCGAGACGCTGCTCTGGGGCCGCCTGGCCTCGGCGCATTGGGAGGGCGTGCTGAAGGGCCTGGTCGAGCGCCATATCGAGGAGACGGGCAGCCGCTTCGCCGCCCGCCTGCTGAATGACTGGGCGAGCGAGCGGGAGCGGTTCTGGCATATCGTGCCGCGCGAATACGCGAAGTATCTGCCGCGGCCGATGGCGGAGGTGTCGCGCGCGGCCGAATAGTCGGCGCCAGGATGTCATGCCGCAGACGCTGATGCGTCACCGGCACGCAGCCACGGCCACTTAACCTCGGGCTGGTTTGTACTCGAGGTCATGATGCGCCCGCAGCGACGCACAATTCTCAGCGCCCTCGCCGCGCCTGCCCTGTTGCCGTGGGTCGCTGGTGCCCAGACCGACAACCGGCCCGTGTTGCGGGTTGCCGTCCAGGCGCTACCGCCGACATTGGAGCCGCTGGAAGCGATCTCCAATGTCGGGCTGCGCCTCACCTACAATGTCTTCGATACGCTCTGGCGGCGTGACTTCACGGCGGAGGCCCGGCAAGGCGGCCAACAGCTGACGCCCTTCCTGGCCACCAGCCTGGAGCAGCGCGATGCCCTCACCTGGGTCGCCACACTGCGCGACGATGTGCGGATGCATGACGGCACGCTGATGAGTGCCGCGGATGTGCTCTCCACCTTTTCGGCCGAGCGGATGTGGGGCGAGACCACCCAGGCCTTCGAAGGCCGGGTGAATTTCGGGCATCTCTCGGGCGTCGAGGCTGATGGGCCGCGGCGCGTCATCTTCCGCACGCGCCACCCAGACCCGGCAATGCCGCAACGCCTGGCCGCCTATGGGGGCTGGGTGCATTCTGCGACATCCTACGCTGAGCAGGGCCTGGCCGGGATGCGCACGCGCCCGGTCGGCAGCGGCCCGTATCGCTACGGCAGCTTCCAGCGCGACCAGCGCGCGGTGCTGGAGACGCATGACGATTACTGGCAAGGCCGTCCGCCGGCACGGCAGGTCAGCTTCACCGTGGTGCCCGAGGCCTCATCACGCCTCGCGGGGCTGCGCGCCGGCGACTATGATCTGGTCACCAACCTGCTGCCCGAGCAGATCGAACCGCTGGCCCGTCACCCGACGCTGGAAGGCGTCGGTGTTGCGCTCGATTTCGCCCATATCCTTTACTACGACACCCGCCGCCCGGCGCTGCGCGATGCGCGGGTGCGCCGCGGGCTGAACCACGCGATCGATCATGACATGCTGGGCCGCACGCTGTGGGGCGCCGAGTATCGGCCGATGCCGGCCTTGCAGATCCCGAGCTTCGGCGCGCTTTACGATGCCGGGCGGCGCGGCTTCGCCCATGATCCGGCCCGCGCGCGGGAATTGCTGCGACAGGGCGGCTATCGGGGCGAGGAGCTGATCATCCGCATCGCGCCGGCCTACTACCTGCAGATGCTGCAAGGCGTGCAGATCATGCAGCAGATGTGGTCGGCGGTCGGCGTGAATACGCGGTTGGAGACGCGCGAGAACCTGTCGGCGCTGACGCAGCCGGGGGCGGATATCCGCCCCACCTCGATCGCCTTCCGCTTTCCCGATCCGCTGGGCGGTGGGCTCGCGGTGCATCTGTCGCGCGAATACTCGCTGCAACGTTCGGGGTTCTGGCAACCGGTGCGATTCAACGAGATCGTCGATGCGCTGCGCGTCGCGGGGGAGCCTGGGGAACGCAGGCGGCTTTGGCTGGCCCTGCTCGACGAGTTCGAGGCCGAGGCGCCGGCGGCGATCCTCTACGGCGTGCGCGAATACTTCGCCAAGCGACGCGCCATCCGCTGGAGCCATCCGCCCCTCTACTACATGGATTTCCGCGCCAGCCACCTGGCCTTCGGTTGAGGAGCCGCACCGCATGAGCAAGATCGTCTTCCTGTCGGACCTGCATTTGTCGCCGACGCATGGCTTCTTCTGGCCGAACTTCCTCACCGCGCGCGCGGCAGCCGATGCCGCTGGCGCCGAGGCCGTGGTGGTCTGCGGCGATCTGTGCATCAACGGCCCCGACAGCGATGATGAAATGACCTTCGCTGCGCGGGCGCTGGCCAGCTTCGCCACACCCGTGCTGGCGCTGCCGGGCAACCATGATGTCGGCGACGAGCCGCCGGGTCAGGACCCCGAACAGATCATCGATGGACCGCGGCTGGCACGCTGGGACGCCGCCTTCGGCGCCGATCGCTTCGTCCGTGATATCGGTGCCTGGCGGCTGATCGGGGTCAACGCCCAGCTCTTTGGATCCGGGCTCGTGCGCGAATGGGAGCAGGATGATTGGCTCGCCAGTTGCCTGGCCGGTGCTGCAGATCGCCGCATCGCGCTGGTGCTGCACAAGCCGCTGTTCATCGAGACCGCCGATGAAGGCCCTGCCAATGCCAGCAGCCTGACCCCCGCGCCACGTGCAAAGCTGCTCGCGCTGCTGCAGGCGCATGGCGTGGCCATGGTGATCAGCGGGCATTTGCACGCCAGGCGCGACCGGGTTGTGGCGGGTCTTCGCCACCTTTGGCTGCCGGCTATCGCCTTCCTCGGTAGTGCATCGCATGGCGGCGTGCCGGGAGTGGATGCGGTGGTCATGGATTTCAGCGGGTCCGAGGTGGTGGTGGAGCCGCTGCCGATGCCGCGGCTGGAGCAGCACGACCTTGCTGCCCTGAAGCAGCATGGCCGCTACAAGTTTCTCCGCGACATGCCGCCCTGCCCGCCCGAAGTCACATAGATGCCGACAAAAAACCCGGAAAACCGAGGTTTTCCGGGCTAAGTTACAGGGAGGCTTCACGTCTGGGAGACGAAGGATCCAAGGACCCTCTCGGCAACGATCGCCGATGCGGCAAAGGTAGGAACAGTTCGGGCCATGCGGATAAGGCAAGGCATCGCGCCTGCCATGCGATCAGCGCATGTTCAGCCCTGCGCCAGCTCCGACACCAGGAAATCCCGGAACACCGCCACACGCTTGGAGTTCCGCATCTCCTCCGGATACACGAAATAGGCGTTGACCTTGGGCGTTTTGAGCTCGGGCAGCACCTGCACCAGCCCTTCCAGGTCATGCTCGATATAGGAGGGCAGCGCCGCGAGCCCGAGCCCCGCGCGCACTGCGCCCACGATGCCGGTCATGGAGTTGATCTCGACCGCCGGCCGCCGCGTGGAGCCGTTGCGCCGCCCCACCTCGGCCAGCCAATTGATGCCATCGACCGGCGCGCGATAGTCGCCCCAGACGATCAGGCGATGCGCGTCCAGATCCTCAGGCCGCGCGGGCATGCCCTGTTCTTTGAGGTATTCAGGCGCGCCGTAGATCTTCCATTCGAAGCTGGCGAGGTGCCGCTGGATCAGGTCGGGCTGCTTCGGCGCGTGCATGCGGATCGCGACATCGGCCTCGCGCATCGCCAGGTCCAGGTCAGCGTCATCAAGCAGGACCGAGACCGACACCTCAGGGTGCAGGTCCAGAAAACGGTGCAGGCGCGGCGCCAGCCAGGCGCTGCCGAAGCCCGCGGTGGTGGTGATCTTGAGCCGGCCGGCGGCGCGTTCGCGCCCCTCAGTGAGCAGCGCCTCGGTCATCGCGAGCTTGGCGAAGACGTCGCGCACGGTGCGGTTCAGCGTCTCGCCCGATTCGGTCAGGATCAGGCCGCGTGCATGGCGGTGGAAGAGATGGGCGCCGAGCGATTCCTCCAGCGCCTGGATCTGCCGCGAGACGGCGGCTTGGCTCAGGTTCAGCGTCTCACCCGCATGCGTGAAGGAGCCTGCCTCGGCCACCGCGTGGAAGACGCGCAGCTTGTCCCAGTCCAGCGGCATCACGCAGCCTGCCGTTGCGCGTGATGAACTGCCGCGAGGAAACGCTCGGCATCGAGGGCTGCCATGCAGCCGGTGCCAGCGGCGGTGACGGCCTGGCGATAGAGCTTGTCCGCCACATCGCCAGCCGCGAAGACGCCCGACACATTGGTGCGCGTGGTGCCGGCCTCGACCAACACATAGCCGCCCTCATCCATCGCGACCTGGCCCTTGAAGACGGCGGTCGCGGGGTCGTGGCCGATGGCGACGAACATGCCATCCACGTCCAGGTCAGACAGCGCGCCCGTGAGCGTGTCGCGCAGCCGGATCGCGCGCAAGGCCGGGCGCGCGGCATCGGTGCCGAGCGCTTCCTCGACCGCCGCGTTCCAGACCACGCTGACATTGGGTTTGGCGAAGAGCCGCTGCTGCAGGATCTTCTCGCTGCGCAGCGAATCGCGCCGGTGCACCAGCGTCACATGCGCGGCCAGGTTCGACAGATACAGCGCCTCCTCGGTCGCCGAATTGCCGCCGCCGATCACCGCCACGCGCTTGCCGCGGAAGAAGAAGCCATCGCAGGTCGCGCAGGCCGAAACACCATTGCCGGACAGCGCCTGTTCGCCGGGAATGCCGAGCCACCGCGCCTGCGCGCCGGTGGCGATCACCACGGTTTCGGCCATGAACACATCGCCGCTATCGGTGTCGCAGCGGAAGGGGCGCGCGCTGAAATCGACCTGCGTGATGATGTCATGGATCACGGTGGCACCGACATGCTCGGCCTGCGCGCGCATCTGGTCCATCAGCCAGGGGCCTTGCACGGCCTCGGCGAAACCGGGGTAGTTCTCGACATCGGTGGTGATGGTCAGCTGCCCGCCCGGTTGCAGGCCGGCCACCAGCATGGGACGCAGCCCGGCGCGCGCGGCGTAGATCGCGGCCGTGTAGCCGGCGGGGCCGGCACCGATGACGAGAAGCTGGGTTTGGTGCGTGGTGGTCACGGGCGAATCCGATGGCTGGCGGGGAGTTGGCGCACATATTCGGGCGCGCTGGCCATGCGGCAAGCGTTCTGCCGCCACATGGGTTGAAGCCACGCTCATTCGCAATGATATTGCGTACTGGCGCCAGAGAGCGCAACGAAAAGTGGAACACAATGCCCGATACCGCGACCGAGGACCTGGACGAGGTCGATCTTCGCATCCTCGCTGAACTGCAGACCGATGGGCGCATCACCAATGTGGAATTGGCGCGCCGCGTGGGGCTCTCCGCGCCGCCCTGCCTGCGGCGGATGCGCAGGCTGGAGGAGGCGGGGATCATCCGCGGCTATCGCGCGCTGCTGGCGCCGGAGCCGCTGGGCTTCGAGATCACCGTGTTCGCGCTGGTGGGGCTCGAGACACAGAAGCTCGCGGTGCTGGAGGCCTTCGAGCGCGATGTCTCATCCTGGCCCGAAGTGCGCGAATGCCACATGATCCGCGGTGGTGGGGATTTCCTGCTGCGCCTGGTGGCGCGTGACACCGCGCATGAAAACGCGCTGACGGCGCGGTTGACCGGGGCTGCGATGGTTAGCCGCGTGCAGACCCTTCAGACCATCCGCACCGCGAAGGAAGAGGGCGGGGTTCCTATCGGAACATCCTGAGGATCGCGGCCGCGTCCACCTCTTCCAGCGTGGCCGGCTGCCAGGATGCGGGCGGGTTGCCCTTGTCCACCAGCACGCTGCGCACGCCCTCTCGGAAATCGGGGTGTTCATGCACGCAGGAGACCGTGAGGTGCAGTTCCTCATCGAGGCATTCGCGCAGCGACATGGTGGCACCCCGGCGCAGCAATTCCAGCGACACGCACATGCTGGTGGGCGACATGCGGCGCAGTGTGGCGACCTGGGCCGCGGCCCATTCCGTGCCTTCGGCCTGCAGTGCGGCGATGATGCCGAGCACGCTGGGCTGGGTGAAACACCGCGCGATGGCGCCGCGCTCAGCGTCGAAGCTGGCGACCGGCAGGGAGGCGGCGAAGCGCTCCACCACCGCCGCGTCACCGGTTTCGACCAACGCCGCGCGCAGGGCCGGCAGCGACGACGCCGGCACGAAATGCGAGGCCAGCCCCGCATGCACAGCATCCACCCCGCGCAGCCGCACGCCGGTCAGCGCGATCCAGTTGCCGAAGCCCGGGGCCAGGCGCGGCAGGGAGTAGCTAGTGCCGACATCGGGGAACAGCGCGATAGCGGTCTCGGGCATGGCGAGCATGGCGTTCTCCGTCACCACGCGCGGGCCGTTATGCACCGAAAGACCGATGCCGCCGCCCATGCACACGCCGTCCATCAGGGACAGCCAAGGCTTGCCGAAATTGGCGATGCCCTCGTTGACCGCGTATTCCTCGGTGAAGAAGGCGGCGACGGAGGCGCGGTCACCATCGATCGCGGCCTGGCGCACGGCACGCACATCGCCGCCGGCGCAGAACGCCCGGCCGCCCGCGCCTTCGAGGATGACGAGCTTGACCGACGGATCATCCTTCCACTGGTCGATGGCGCGCTGGAAATCGCGGATCATCTGGGTGGTCAGCGCGTTCAACGCCTTCGGGCGGTTCATCAGCAGGGTGCCGGCGGCGCCTTCGCGGGCCAGGATCAGGTCTGGTTCGGACATGTGCTTCTACTCCCTCTTGGATACCGGTTAGCATGGCGGCAAAGAGAGGAAACCCCATGCAACGCCGCGCCCTGATCGCAGCAATTGCCGCGCCCCCATTGGCCGCCCCGGCCCTGGCCCACGCGCAGTCCACCCCACGCCTGGTCGTGCCCTTCGCCGCAGGTGGCCCCACCGATGTCGTCGCCCGCATGCTGGCGCAATCCATGGGCGCGGTGGTTGAGAACCGCGCCGGCGGTGCCGGCCTGCCGGCCACTGAATTCGTGGCCCGCGCGCCAAAGGATGGCTCGGTGCTGCTGTTCACGACCGTCATCCACGCGGTGCATCGCGCGCTGCATGGCGCGCGGCTGAGCTTCGACCCGATCGCGGATTTCGCGCCGGCCGCGCTGATCGGCGTGGTGCCGATGGTGATCCTGGTGCGCCCCGACGGGCCTGCCGACCTGCCCGCTCTACTGGCCATGCTGCGCGCGCAGCCGGGGCAGCACAGCTATGGGTCTTCGGGGGTGGGTGGCTCCTCGCATCTGGGCGTGGAGTTGCTCAAGGCGATGGCGGGCGTGGATGTCGCGCATGTGCCCTATCGTGGCACGGCGCCAGCGCTGGCGGATTTGCTGGCCGGGCGGGTGCTGCTGGTGATGGACAGTGTCGCGACCGGGGCGCCGCAGGTGCGCCAGGGCGCGCTGCGGGCGCTGGCGACGACGGCGGAGCGGCGCTCTGCCGCGCTGCCCGATGCGCCGCTGGTGGCCGATACTGTGCCAGGTTTTGCGGCTACCACCTGGAATGCGGTGCTTGCGCCCGCGGCCACGCCCACGGGCGTGGTGGAGGGGGTCTCGGCGGCCTGCGCGCGGTTCGCCCGGGCCGAGGCTGCGCGGCTGGCTGACCTGGGCGTGCAGGTGCCGGACGACATGTCACCGGCCGCCACAGCGCGGTTCGTGACCGAGGAAACGCGCAAATGGGAAGGGCTGATCGCGCGCGCGGGGATCCGGGCGGAGTAGGTCAGATCAGGCAGAGGGCGCGGAGCTCGCGCGCCATTTTTTCGGGCAGTGCGTCCAAGCCCTGGGTGGCGTTCTGCGCCAGGTCGGGCGGGGCGGCCTCGGGCGCCAGGTAGCGCCAGCCCTGGAAGGGTTTGGTGGGGCGGCCGGCCACCGGCACCAGCGTGGGGTCGAGCACGATACCGGCGCAGTTGGTGCCGTCATCCCACTCATCCTCGATGATATCGAGGATACGCTGACGCACCTGCACGAAGCCGCCAATCACCCAATAAATGGAGCCGCCGGCGAGGATCTCTTCGCGGCGCTTGGGCATCATCCGCGTCTGGTGGCGCAGCGGCGGCGCGTGGACGGCGCGCAGCGACTGCCAGGCGCGCAGGCCGGCGACGTCCTTGGTGCCGACGGAGAGCTTGATGAGGTGGAGCACCCCATCAATCTGGCGCGCGGCGCGGGATTCGCAACCGGATGGCGCCAGACCCGCGCTGCGCGCCTGCGAGAGGCAGCGCCGGTGACCACCTCACGGCGACGCATTCGCTGCGTGATGTCCGCCACCGATCCGCGGTGACATCGACGCTGTCTGGAGCGAAATCCGGCTATTGGAACGCCCGAATTCCCGCAGCCACGTCTTCCAGCGTCTGTCGTGCCGTCCGGCGCACAAGATCGGCGAAGTTGCGCAGGGTGGTTGAGGCGACGCCGCGGCGGGTTGCGAGATGCAGCGGCACGCTGGGCCGCTCGGCCGGTGCGAGTTCGCAATACGCCACCCCATCCATCGCGATGCGACTGATCGAGGCCGGGACAATGGCGACACCTAGCCCGGCCGCCACCAGCCCCAGCGTCGAGGTGATGCGCGGCGCCTCCTGACCCAGCCTTGGCGTGAAGCCCGCACGCAGGCACGCGGCGAGCGTCGCGTCGAACATTCCCGGCCCCTCCACCCGGGCAAAGGCGATGAAGCTGTCCTGCGCGAAGTCACTCAGAGGGCGCGGCTCCGCCCCCGCCCGCTGCGCCAGTGCATGGCCTGCCGGCAGAGCGACCACCATCGGTTCCTCGAACAGCCGGTGCAGCGTCAGCTCGGCATCCGTCAGCTCCGCGCGCACGAAAGCGGCGTCGAGCCGGGCCTCCTTCAGCCCCTGCACCGCCTGGCGGCTCAGGCATTCGTCGAGCATGACCTCCACGTTGGGGTATGCCTGGCGGAAGGCGCGGATCACGCCGGGGACGAAAGGGTGGAAGGGCGCGGTCGGCGCGATGCCAACATGCAGCTTGCCCTGCTCGCCGCGCGCCGTTCTCAGCGTGGCGCGCTCGGCCTGCTCCAGCCGGGCGAGGATGGCGCGCGCCTCCTCCAGCAGCACCTGGCCACTCTCGGTCAGTTCCACGCCGCGCGCCTTGCGCCGGAACAGCAGCAGGCCGAGCTGGCCTTCCAGCGCCTTGATCTGCTGGCTCAATGGCGGCTGCTGCATGCCCAGCCGTTCGGCGGCACGGGTGATGTGCCCCTCCTCCGCGACGGCGACGAAGTAGCGGAGCTGACGAAGGTCGAGAGCCATATGCGCAGCATATCGCATTCGCCCCGACAGCCGCATGGCTCGTGGCTGGCCCTGCCCTTTATCCCTGGGCCGCCCGGTGAGCGGACCGGAGACGACAGGAGGCACGCGATGCGGATCACACGTCGAGCGATATGGAGGGATTGTGCGGGGGCGGGCTTCGCAGCGACCCTGCCGCCAGGAGCCTGGGCGCAATCCTATCCGACGCGGGCGGTGCGGATCGTCGTGGGCTTCCCGCCTGGCGGCCCGCTGGACATCGCGGCGCGCACCATCGCGCCCGCGCTCGCGGCAGGGATCGGCGTTCCGGTGCGGGTGGAGAACCGCGTCGGCGCCAGCGGCAATGACGCGACGCGGGAGGTGGTCCGCGCGGCGCCCGACGGTGGCACGCTGCTGCTCTGCGGGCCGGTGAACGCCATTAACACCACGCTGTTCCCCGATCTCGATTTCGACTTCGCGCGCGACATCGCAGCCGTCGCCGGGATCGCCCGCGTGCCGCTGATCGTGGAGGTGCATCCCTCGGTGCCGGTGCGGTCCATCGCGGAGCTGATCGCCCATGCGCGTGCGAACCCGGGGCGATTGCGGGTTGCCTATGCCGGCACCGGCACGCCGCAGCATGTCGCGATCGAGCTGTTCCAGCACATGGCGGGCGTCCGCGTGGCGCTGGTGCCCTACCCCGGTTCCGCCCAGGCGCTGGACGACCTTTTGCGCGGCGAGGTCGACGCGATGTTCGATCCCGCGCCCTCATCGATGCCTCATGTCCGGGCGGGGCGGCTGGTGGCGCTGGCGACCACCGGCCCGACGCGCGCGGCGGCGCTGCCGGAGGTGCCGACGGTCGCCGAGACGCTGCCAGGCTATGAGGGCGGCTCATGGTTCGGGCTCGGCGCGCCGCGTGGCACGGATAAAGCCGTGCTTGCGCGCCTGAACGCGGCCGTGAACGACGGGCTGCGCGACGCGCAGGTCGGCGCGGCGCTCGACCGGCTGGGCGCGACCGCGATGCCAGGTTCGGTCGCGGAATTCGCGCGCTTCTTGGCCACTGAAACCGCACGCTATGCCGAGATCATCCGCCTGGCCGGAATACGGCGGCCGTGATGGAGGCGATTTGCGCCCTCAGGATCGGCGTGGCTGGGTTCCGGCCAAGCTGCCGCGGAATTGGGCGCTGGATCCGGGATGGACAGCCGAACGGCTAGGCGGGGTCAGCGCGTGACGCGAATGCCAGCCTCGCGCACCACATGGCGCCAGCGCGCGATGTCCTGGGCCATGAAGGCGCGCGCTGCGGGGCCCGCCACCTGCTCGGCCACCTCCACACCGGCCGCGGCCAGGCGCGTGGCCACCTCGGGCATGCGCAATACCTGCTGCATGGCCGCATCCAGCCGCTCCAGCGCGGCCTGTGGCGTGCCGTTGGGCGCCAACAGCATTGTCCAGGTGGCGGCGTTGAAGTCTGCCAGACCAGAATCATGCAGCGTCGGCAAGGCGGGGAAGATGCGCGAGGGGTGGCGTGTGGCCACGGCCAGCGCCCGCACCTGGCCATCACGAATGGCCCCGGCGAGCGTGGCCGAGGGTTCCAGCAACAGCGTCACCTCGCCCTTGACCACCGCCTCCAGCGCCGGGCCGCCGCCACGATAGGGGATGTGCTGGATGTCCAGCCTCGCCGCCATCCGCAGCCATTCGCCCACCAGATGCGTGAGCGAGCCGACCCCGGCCGAGGCATAATTGTGCCGCCCCGGTTCGCGCCGCAGCAGCGCGAAGAGGCTGTCCAGGTCAGCAACACCCAAGGCCGGTGGCACCACCAGCAGCACGGGCGTCACGCCCAGCAGCGTCACATGCGCGAAATCGGCGAGCGGATCATAGGGCAGGTCGTCGAACAGCGCCGGATTGGCTCCGTGGGTGGAGGCAGTGGCGAGCAGCAGCACGTGCCCATCCGCCGGCGCGCGTCGCGCCACCTCCGACCCTAATGCGCCGCCGGCTCCGGCACGGTTCTCGATCACCACCGGTTGGCCGAGCACGCCCGAAAGCGGCGCCTGGATGATGCGCGCTACAACATCGGTGTTGCCGCCGGGTGCGAAGGGCACGATCAGCGTGACCGGCCGCAGCGGAAAGGCCTGTGCCGCCATCGGCAGCAGCGGGGTGAGGAGCAGGGCGCGTCTTTGCATTCAGCGTGCGTGCCACGCGCCTGTTGCCTGGGTGTGACAGCTGCGCGGCGCCGGCATGACGCCCGTGGCAAGCCTCTGGTTGCGAATCCCGCCCTTCGCGCCAGGTCGATGGGGTGCTCCACCTCATCAAGCTCTCCGTCGGCACCAAGGACGTTGCCGGCCTGCGCGCCTCGCAGTCGCTGCGCGCCGTCCACGCGCCGCCGCTGCGCCACCAGACGCGGGTGCGGCGGCAAGGTCCAGCCGATCTCATGGAGCGCCACTTTCGCCTGCGGCGAAAGCGGGGGGCTTCTGTTGCCCGGTGCCCCCCAAACCGCGCTTACCTATCTCTAGGCAGCGAGCGCCACGTCCTCGCGGACGTTGTCGTTGGCACTTGTGATTTAGCCCGATAACGGCGGTACAATGCCGGGCAAAAACCGTGTCTTTACCTCGCGCGTCGAAGCTGTTTCGAGCCCAAGCAGGTATTCGCCGCACTCCACAGCCCGACAAGGCTGGCGTGGCACGGCACCTGAATATGGACTCGCCGGGCACTGCCCCCGGGTCCGCAACGCTTATTCCACACGGCGTTTATCGCCATAGTCACCGAGGTGACGTTGCATACATAGCGCAGAAGCTTGTGGATTTCGAGGGGGCGCCCTGGCCCGCGAATCGTGGCATGAGCGCAGCAGGCGGGGCGACCCGCACCCCTCCCAGACGTTCCAGGAGCATCCCCCGATGCCGCTGACCGCCGATCAAATGGCTGAGGTCGCCGAAGCCGCGGCTAGCCGCACGCCCACCGCCCGCCCCGTCGCGCCGGCGCTGGAACCCATGCTGTTCCAGCCCATCCCCGTGCTTGACCACGGCTTTGTTCGCGTGATCGACTATATGGGCGATGACGCGGCCGTGGTGCAGTCCGCCCGCGTCTCCTATGGCCGCGGCACCAAGGCTGCGAATGAGGATCGCGGGTTGATCCGCTACCTGATGCGCCATCGCCACTCCACACCCTTCGAGATGTGCGAGATCAAATACCACATCAAGCTGCCGATCTTCATCGCGCGCCAGTGGATCCGCCACCGCACCGCCAATGTGAACGAGTATTCCGCGCGCTATTCCGTCCTCGACCGGGAATTCTACATCCCCGCCCCCGACAAGCTCGCCGCGCAGTCCTCGATGAACCGCCAGGGCCGTGGCGATGTGCTGCAAGGCGAGGAAGCCGCGCGCGTGCTGCGCCTGCTGCGCGACGACGCCACGCGCTGCTATGACCACTACATCGACATGCTGAACGAGGATGAGCAGGGCGCGCCGCTGGACGCCGAACGCTCGGGCCTGGCGCGCGAATTGGCCCGCATGAACCTCACGCTGAACACCTATACCCAGTGGTACTGGAAGATCGACCTGCACAATCTGCTGCACTTCCTGTCGCTGCGCGCGGACGCCCATGCGCAATACGAAATCCGCATCTATGCGGAAGCGATGCTGGAGACGGTGAAGGCCTGGGTTCCATTGTCCTACGAAGCCTTCGCCGATTACCGCATGGGTGCGGTCACGATGTCCGCGCAGATGATGGCCATCATCAAGCGCATGCTGGCCGGCGAGGATGTGCAGCAACCCGACAGCGGCCTGTCCAAGCGCGAATGGCGCGAATTGATGGAGGCGATCGGGCGTGCATGAGGCGCTGCTCGGTTTCATCGACACCGCAGATGCACTGAAGCACGTCCATCGTGCGTCCAAGACGGTGTTGCGCTCATCAACCAATCCCGCCAACGCTGCGCCTTCCGGGGTTGATGCGGGCCGCCCCGAAAACAGCGCGGAACACGCATGGCATGTCGCGCTGATCGCGGTGCTGCTGCAACCGGAGGTCTCGCCCGCCCCCGATCTGGGCCGCATGCTGGCGATGATCGCGGTGCATGACCTGGTGGAGATCGAGGCCGGCGACACCTTCGCCTTCGACGACAAGGGCCTGGCCACCCAGGCCGCGCGCGAACAGGCGGCCGCCGAAAAACTCTTCGCCACCCTGCCCCACCCCCAGGCCAGCCAGGTCATGGCCCTGTGGCAGGAATTCGAGGCCTGCGAAACGCCCGAGGCTCGCTTCGCCATGGGCTGCGACCGGCTGCAAGGCTTCGCGCAACAGGTGGGCTGCGGCGCGCCGGCCTGGGCGGCGGTAGGGCTGACGCGCGCGCGCAGCCTCGTGCGCATGCAGCCGGCGATCGACCTCGGCGCGCCCTTCGATGCGATGATCGGCAGCCTCTACGAACGCGCGCTGGCGGCGGGGTTGCTGAAGCCGTGACGGCCCGCACCCGATCGTCGGAGGCGATAGCCGGAGACGTGAATCGGTCGCGCATTGCCCGCACCCGATCGTCGGAGGCGCCAGCCGGAGACGTGAATCGGTCGCGCATCGTCACATTCGGCTCGGCCAATGCCGACATCATCTTCCGCCTCCCCACCCTGCCCCGCCCCGGTGAGACCGTGCTGGGTCAGGCGCCGCCGCCCATGCCCGGCGGCAAGGGGCTGAACCAGGCCATCGCCGCCGCCCGCGCCGGCGCGCAGGTAGCCTTCGCGGGTGCTGTCGGCGATGACCCGCATGGCGAGATGCTGCGCGAGGCGCTGACCCAAGCCGGCGTGGACACTGCCATGCTGGCCCATGTGGCAGCACCCACCGCCATCGCCTGCGTCATGACCGACGCCGAAGGGCGCAACCAGATTGCCGTGGCGTCGAACGCCAACCGCCAGGCGCGCGCCGCCGCCATTCCGGATGCGGCGCTGCGCGACGCCATGCTGCTGTTGCAGATGGAAGTGCCGCCGGCCGAAAACGCCGTCCTGCTGCGGCGCGCCCAGGCGCTTGGCGCACGCGTCATCCTGAACCTCGCCCCGGCCGCCGCGCAGCCGGACCTGGCCGCCGCCGCCTACATCATCGCCAATGAGGAGGAGGCCGCCTGGCTCGCCGCGCAGCACGCCACCACGCCGGATGCGGCGGCGCTGTCGGCCGCACTCGGCACCACAGTCATCCGCACCCTGGGCGCGGCCGGCGCGGAGGCCCCGGGGCTGCGCGCCGCCCCGTTCAGCGTGCCGGTGGCCGACACGGTCGGCGCGGGCGATGCCTGGTGCGGCGCTTTCGCGGCCGCCCTGGCCGAGGGCGCGCCATTGCCCGCCGCCATGCGCTTCGCCAATGCCGCGGGCGCGCTGGCCTGCACGCGCATTGGAGCCGCGGCAGCCAGCCGCGCGCAGATCGAAGCCCTTACAGCCAGCGCCTGACACGCGCCTTATAGGCCCCGTATTCCGCGCCGAAGCGCGTGGCGAGATAGGCTTCCTCGCGCCGCACCACCGCGAAATCCAGCCACAGGAACACAGCGCCCACCGCGAGCCAGCCCCAAAGCGTGCCCCAGTACAGAGCCACGCCCGCCAGGAACATCACAAAGCCCAGATAGATCGGGTTGCGCCCCCAGCGGAATGGCCCGGCTTGCACCATCGTGGCATCGGGCTTGTCGGGGCGCGGGTCATTGCCGGCGCGCACCAGCACCAGCAAGGCCCAGCCGATCCAGGCGACGGCGATGAACACCACCATGCCGCCCAGGCCCGGGGCGGGCGGGCCCAGCTGCACGCGGAACACCTGGTTCAGCACCCAGGCGGCCACCAACCCCACGGCCACCACCACCGGCGGCGGCAGCTTTACACCAGGGCCTTCAGACATCGGCGGTGGCGGGCAGCGCCATCCAGGGGGCGGGGGCCGGGGTCAGCGTGGCGGCACCGCAGGCCAGGGCCGGCGCTGCCATGGTACCCAGGCGCAGCAACGCCATCCCCAGCGTGCCGCGGCCGCTGCGCATCTCGCCCTGCTCGGCGCCATCGAGCGTGATGGGCGTGCCGGCTGCGGGCAGCGGGCCGGTCACGCGCACCGGCACCAGCCGGCGCTTGACTAGGCCGCGATACTTGGTGCGCGCGGTCAGCTCCTGGCCCATGTAGCAGCCCTTCTCCCAGGAGACACCGTGCAGCTCGTCGAAGCCGGCCTCCAGCAGCACGGTCTGCTCGGCGCGCAAATCGGCGCTGCCATCGGGCAGGCCCAAGCCCAGGCGATGCGCGTCGTATTCGGCGGAGAGTTCGGGCGCGTCACCGCTGAGCGCACGCCAGCCGGCTTGCGCCAAACGCGGGTCGGGCGCGGCGTCAGGCGGTGGCGGCGCGTCGCCCCAGCCGACCAGCACCGGCAGCGCCGTCTCGCGCAACGCCACCTTCGAGCGCAGCCGGAATTTGGACAGTCGCTGCACCAGCATGGGCGCATGCGCTGCCTCGCAATCCAGCAGCAGCGCATCCGCGCTGGCATGGATGAAGAAATCGGCAAGCCACTTGCCCTGCGGCGTCAGCAGCGCCGCGAAGACCGCGCGCCCCGGCGCCGCCTGCGCCACATCGTTGGAGACCAGGCCCTGCAGGAAGGTGACACGGTCCTCGCCGGTGATCTCGACAACGGCGCGGGCGGGAAGATGGGAGACAGGCATGGAGTTGATGTGGCGGGGCGGCGGGGCCGGTTCAACCGGTGCCGAGCTTGCGTTCATAGTGCTTGAAATACTTGTCGGTCACGAGGTCGGTCTTCACCACGATCGACACATCGGTGGTGTTGAACGGCACATCCAGCACCGCGCCATCGCCCACGAATCCGCCCAGGCGCAGATAGCCCTTGATGAGCGGCGGCAGGTCCAGCAGGGCACGCTTGGCGTCGTATGATCCGGCGGCCAGGCGGTCCATCGGCACGAAGCGCTCGGCCACGGCGCGCGGGCGCAATTCCGGCGGCGCCAGATGGTGGTGGTACAGGTAGGAAAGCTGGGCTGCGTTGGCATCCAGGTCGACGCCCGGCAGGGAGGCGCAGCCGAACATCAGCCCGATGCGGTGGTGGAACACATAGGCAGCGATCCCCTGCCACAGCAGTTGCAATGTGCCGCGCGTGCGGTGATCGGCATCGACGCAGGAGCGGCCGAGTTCCAGGATTTCGCCCGGAAACGCCTCCATGGCGGAGATGTCGTATTCATCGGCGCTGTAGAAGCGGCCCATTTTCTCGGCGGCCACCCGGCGGATCAGCCGGTAGGTGCCGACAACCGCCGAGGCACCCTCGCCGCGGTCATGGTCCAGCACCAAAAGATGGTCGGCCACTGTATCGAAGGCGTCGGATTCAAGACCCGTGGCGCGGGCGGTCGCATCGGCCTGCGCGCCCATTTCACTGACAAAAACCTGGTAGCGCAGGCGCTGGCTGGCCTCGATCTCATCGGCGGTGGCGGCGATTCGCACGCCTAGGTTGCCGGCGCGGATTTCCTCGAAGGGCATGTTCATTTGGACTTCTTCGCTGGCGATTCGGCGCGGCGGGCGAAAAGCTGCAGCCGCACATCGACCAGCGCGAAGCCGAGGCGCGCTGCGATGCAGGCGGCGACCTGTTCCAGCGCCTCGTCCTCGAACTCCAGGACCGAGCCGCTATCCACATCGATCAGGTGGTGGTGATGGCCACGATCGGCCGGGTCATAGCGGGAGCGGCCTTCGCCGAAATCCCGCCGGGCGACAATGCCCTTTTCTTCCAGCAGCCGCACGGTGCGGTAGACGGTGGCGATGGAGACCTTGGCATCCAGTACCGCCGCGCGCCGGTAGAGCTCCTCAACATCCGGATGGTCTTCGGATTCGGACAGCACGCGCGCGATCAAGCGGCGCTGGCCTGTCATCTTCAGGCCACGCTCGATGCACATCTCTTCGATGCGGGAGACCGCGCGGCCATTGGCCGGCGGTGCCGCCTCACTCGCTATGGGCACGCGCCAGGGATCCCATTGTCACGGGGCGGAACATAGTGGTTGTTCCGCCAACGTGAAAGTCACCCGCGCGCCTTGGGCGGACGGCCACGCGGGCGGGTGCCGAGGCCGATTTCCTTGGCCAGGTCCGAACGCCGCTTGGCGTAGTTCTCGGCGACCATGGGATAATCCATCGGCAGGCCCCACTTCTCGCGATATTGTTCGGGGGACATATTGTAGGCGGTCTTGAGGTGGCGCTTGAGCATTTTCAGCTTCTTGCCATCCTCGAGGCAGATGAGGAATTCCGGCGTGATGGACTTCTTGATGGAAACGGCCGGTTCAAGCTTCTTGACCTCGGGTTCCGGCGCGGGCTTGCCCACATTGGTGAGCGCCGCATGAACCTGCTGGATCAGACTGGGCAATTCAGCCATCGGCACCGGGTTGTTCGACACATGGGCCGACACGATCTCTGCCGTCAGGCCGAGCAGATCTTGGTTCACAGCATTCTCCGTCATGAGTCTATCCCCCAACTGAACGATATCCTCATAGACGAGGCTGACACAGTGCCGCAATATCGATTCGGGCTATTTTCGAATGATGGGAAATGACTTTCATGTCGGATACCGATGCTGCGCCGCACAAATTTCTCGACATCACCCACGAGACTTGCCCCATGACATTTGTTCGCGCCCGCATCATGCTTGATCGCATGAATTCGGGTGAGGTGCTGGAGGTTTTGTATCAGGGCGAGGAACCGGCGCGGAATCTGCCACAGACCGCAACAGAACAAGGCCATCAGATACTACTGCACCAACCCGGCCGGCTGTTGATCAGGAAAGGTTGAGCTTCAGCACCAGGGCTGCGGTGTTGTTGGCATAGTAGCCAGCGCGGCGCCCCGCTTCCTCAAAGCCCAGGGCGC
>JAPLOK010000076.1 GCA_026400775.1 Alphaproteobacteria bacterium
GGGCTGCGCACGCGTGAGCGCCAGGCCCAACTGGTGGCCATCGGCGCCTCGCGTACCATGAACAGTCGGCACCTGACCGGCCATGCCGTCGATCTCGCCTATTGGCTGGATGATGGCGATGGGGCGGTCGAGCAGGGCGAGATCCGCTGGGACTGGCCGCTCTACGAGCAGATCGGCGCTGCCGTGAAAGCCGCGGCCAAGGAACTCGGCGTGGCCATCATCTGGGGTGGCGATTGGGTGTCCTTCCGCGATGGGCCGCATGTCGAGCTCGATCGCAAGGCCTATCCCTGATGGGCGCCGCCATCTTGGGCCTGGTGGGGCGCCAGGCCGTGCCCATCGGCCTTGGCGCTGCCCTGGTCCTGGCGGGTCTCAGCGCCTGGCATTTCCGCTCGCAGCGCGATGCCGCGCGCCTCGATGCGGTGATGGCGACGCGCGCCGCTGAGGCCAATGCCGAGGCCGTCACTCGTCTCATCGCCGAGCATGAACGCCACATCGCCACCCTGACCACCGAGGCCGAGCGCGCCCGCGCCGATGCCGCGCGCCTCGGCACCAACCTGGAGGCCCTCCGCCGTGACCCGAGCCATGCCAGCAGCGCTGCCCCTGTGCTGCGCGATGCTGTTGAGCGCCTGCGGCTCCAACGCCGTGCCGGAGATCCGGCTGGTGCAGCAGCGCCTCCCTGATGCGCTGCTGGTCTGTGCCGGCACGCCCGGCCTGCCTGACACACCGCGTCTGACCCAGGGCCAGGTGGCGGAGCTGCTGCTGGCCTATGACGCGGCGCATGCTGATTGCGCGGCTCGGCTCGCAGCGGTGCGGCGGCTGAACGCTGTCAGGCGGGATATCGACCTGTGAGCGCCTTCGCCGATGCGATGGCCGCCATGGTGGCAGACCCGAACCTGGGCGTGGAGGCGGTGTATCGGCAGGGCGGAACCGGCGCACCCATCGCGCTGCGCGTCATCCGCTCCTCGCCCGATCGCGGCGGGGACGCCTTTGGGAGCGAGCTTCTCCAGGCCAGTGACGTGCTGGCCCTCGCCATCGCCACGCTGCCGCAGCTGGGCAGCGGCGACACCTTCCAGTTCGGCGCCGACATCCTGACCGTCACCCATGCTGAGCGCGATGCCACCGGCATCGCCTGGCGCGTCTTCTGCCAACGATAGGAGCAAGCCCATGCCGCAGGGCACCTGGAACATTCTGCTCGACCTGCTGATGGGGGCCGCGGCCGGCATCGCCGGCGGTTTTGTTCGCTGGAACAACCCCGAGCGCCGCCGCTTTGGCTGGTGCCTGACCTGGGAGCTTCCCTCGGCGGCCTTCGTGGGTAGTGCTGGGTATGCGCTGGGCGGGCTGTTCGAGCTGAACGAGTATGGGCGCTTCCTGTTTGCCTTCGTGTTCGGATACCTCGGCCAGGCCGCGCTGCATGACATCGCGCTAGCGGTCATCCGCCATCGCGCCGGTCTGCCGCCCAAGGATGGCGGCACGCCGTGAGGCTCGGCGCCAGCATCGTGGGTGACCTGCGCCAGA
>JAPLOK010000462.1 GCA_026400775.1 Alphaproteobacteria bacterium
GGTGATGTTGGCCTGGCGGGTGCGGTTGTAGTTCAGGGTCAATTTCTTGATGATATCGCCCGCATTGCGCGTGGCGTTGTCCATGGCGGTCATGCGGCTGCCCTGTTCGCCCGCACCGCTTTCCAGCAGCGAGCGATAGACCTGGATCGCCAGGTTCTGCGGCAGCAGCGCGGCCAGGATCTGTTCCTCGGCCGGCTCATATTCATACAGCGCCTGCACGGTGCTGGTGTCCACCACGGCTTCGGGCAGGGGCGCCGGGATCAAGCGCTGGGCCGTCGGCACCTGGGTGATGACGTTCTGGAAGCGGTTATAGACCAGTTCGCAGACATCGAACTCGCCTGCTTCCAGCATGGCGGTGATGCTGGTCGCGACGCCGGCGGCATCATCGAAGCCAACACGCTTCTGGCCGGCGAAGCTGACCTCACCCACCACGCGGCTGGCGAATTCGCGCTTCAGGAAGGCCGCACCCTTGCGGCCCACCGTCATAACCTTGACCGTCTTGCCCTGGGCTTCCAGCTCGCGGATGCGGAGGCGCGCGAAGCGGCCCACATTGGTGTTGAATGGGCCGCAGAGACCACGGTCGGCGGTGACCACCACCATCAGCACGGTCTTGTCGCCGCCGGTGCCGACCAGCAGCTTCGGCGCGTCCGGGCTGCCCTGCACGGCGGCGCCTAGCGCACCCAGCATCCGCGCCATGCGCTCCGCATAGGGGCGCGCGGCCTCGGCCTGGCTTTGCGCGCGGCGCAGCTTGGCGGCTGCCACCATCTTCATCGCCTGCGTGATCTTCCGCGTGGATTTCACGCTGTTGATCCGCATGCGCAGGCTTTTCAAGCTGGGCATGGGTTTACCTCAGGCCGAGAAGCTCTGGGCGAACTTGTCCAGGAAGGCCACCAGCTTGTCCTCGGTGGGCTTCTTGATTTCGCGGTCGTTGCGGATGGCGGCGACGATATCC
Source organism: Alphaproteobacteria bacterium (assembly GCA_026400775.1). GTDB lineage: Bacteria > Pseudomonadota > Alphaproteobacteria > Acetobacterales > Acetobacteraceae > Rhodovarius. Next base: position 953 of record JAPLOK010000462.1, read on the forward strand.
GGTGCCGAGGCCTTCAGTTCGGACAGCATCTGCCGCTCGAACTCGCCAACCTTGCCGACCGGGATCTTGTCCAGATAGCCGCGCGTGCCGGCGAAGATGGCCAGCACCTGCTCCTCGACCGGAACCGGCTTGAATTGCGGCTGCTTCAGCAGCTCCGTCAGGCGCGCGCCGCGGGCCAGCAGGGCCTGCGTCGAAGCGTCAAGATCCGAGGCGAACTGCGCGAAGGCCGCCATTTCGCGGTACTGCGCCAGCTCCAGCTTGATCTTGCCGGCCACCTGCTTCATCGCCTTGATCTGCGCCGCGGAACCGACGCGCGACACCGACAGGCCGACGTTCACCGCCGGGCGGATGCCTTTGAAGAACAGCTCCGTCTCCAGGAAGATCTGGCCATCGGTGATCGAGATCACGTTGGTCGGAATATAGGCGGACACGTCACCCGCCTGGGTCTCAATGACCGGCAGCGCAGTCAGTGAACCAAGGCCATTGTCCTCGTTCATCTTCGCCGCGCGCTCCAGCAGGCGCGAGTGGATGTAGAACACGTCACCCGGGTAGGCTTCGCGGCCCGGCGGGCGGCGCAGCAGCAGCGACATCTGGCGATAGGCGACGGCCTGCTTCGACAAGTCATCATAGAAGATGACCGCGTGCATGCCATTGTCGCGGAAGAACTCGCCCATGGCGCAGCCCGTATAGGGTGCGAGGAACTGCATCGGCGCAGGGTCGGAGGCGGTGGCGGCCACGATGATGGAATATTCCAGCGCGCCCTGCTCTTCGAGCGTCTTGACCAGCTGCGCCACCGTCGAGCGCTTCTGACCAATGGCCACATAGATGCAGTAGAGCTTCTTGCTCTCATCATCGCCCTGGTTGATCGGGCGCTGGTTGATGATCGTGTCCACGATCACCGCGGTCTTGCCGGTCTGGCGGTCACCGATGATCAGCTCGCGCTGGCCACGGCCGATGGGGATCAGGCTGTCGATGGCCTTGATGCCGGTCTGCATCGGCTCATGCACGGACTTGCGCGGAATAACGCCCGGCGCCTTCACTTCCACGCGGCGGCGGTCACCCACGATCGGGCCCTTGCCGTCGATCGGGTTGCCCAGGCCATCGACCACGCGGCCCAGCAGGCCCTTGCCCACCGGCACGTCCACGATGGCGCCGGTGCGGCTGACCGTGTCGCCTTCCTTGACGTTCTTGTCGTCGCCGAAGATCACGACGCCGACATTGTCGGTCTCGAGGTTCAGCGCCATGCCCTTCAGGCCGGCCGAGGGGAACTCGACCAACTCGCCGGCCATTACGTTCTGCAAGCCGAAGACGCGGGCAATGCCGTCGCCCACGGTCAGCACGGTGCCGACCTCGGCCACATTGGCATCCGTGTCGAAGCCGGCGATCTGGCCCTTCAGGATTTCGGAGATTTCAGCGGGACGAATATCCATGGGTCAGGCGGCCCCCTTCATGGCGAATTGCAGACGCTGCAATTTGGATTTGATGGAATTGTCGTAGAGACGCGAGCCGATGCGAACCACAAGACCGCCGAGTACGGTCGGGTCCAAACGCTCGCTCAGGCGAATGCCGGAATAGCCGGCTTCCGTGAGGCGGGCGACAAGCTGCGCGCGCTGCGTGTCGTTCAAGCTGTGCGCGGTGGTCACGGTCACGATCTGCTGGCCGCGGCGTTCGGCCAGCTTGGCGCCGAAGGCGGCGGCCACTTCCGGAAGCTTGCCCAGGCGGCGATTGGTGATCATCACGCCCACCAGGTTGCGCACTTCCATGCCCACGCCGATGCGTTCCAATACCGGGAAGGCGCCCCTCATCTGCTCGCGCGCGGCTAGGCGCGGATCGGCCAGGAAGCCCTGGAAATCGGCATCCTGCTGCCAGAGTCCCAGCACGCGCTCGAGGTCGGCTGCGATGCGGTCCAGCGCGCCGGGGTCGGTCGCGCGGCGGTCATCGGCCAGGCCCAGCAGGGCCAGGGCGTAGCGGTCCGACAGGCCGGTCGGGTTCGGCGCGACCTTGTCGGCGGAGGCGATGCTGTCTGCCACGGCGGTGTTGCGCTCTCTCTCCGGGCTTGACGCCCAATATGCGAAATTGCCGCGCCAGTTTCCCGTCGCGGCGGCGCGGCCTTACCATGCCCCTTACAGACCCGCAACCGAGGTATCGCAGCTGCGAAACAGGAATATCCCAGAAGCCTGGCGTGTGGTGGGCGCGGCCTTCGCGATGGCCGTGTTTGCCTGGGGAATCTGCTTCTACGGGCCATCGGCCTTTCTGCATGCGCTGCATGATGGCAGGGGGTGGTCCGTCAGCCTGGTCTCGGCCGCGATCACCGGGCATTTCCTGGTCTCGGCGCTGATCGTGGCGCGGCTGCCGGCGATCCATGCCCGATTCGGCGTGCTGCGCGTGACGCGCGCGGGCATCCTGGCGCTGGCCTTGGGCACGCCGGCCTGGGCCCTGGCGCCGGTGCCAGGCGGCCTGGTGCCTGCCATGTTGCTGACCGCGGTGGGCTGGGCGTTCACCAGCGGCGCCGCGATCAACACCATCGTCTCGCGCTGGTTTCCCACCGGGCGGGGGCCTGCGCTGGCCATGGCGTTCAACGGGGCCAGTTTCGGCGGGATCCTGGGCCTGCCGGTCTGGGCGGCCTTGATCGCCTGGCTGGATTTCGCGGCCGCCGCGATGATCGTCGGCGCGGCCACCTTGCTGGTGCTGTGGCCGTTGGCGGGGCGGTATTTCCGCGCCGATGGCCCCGCACCCGCGCCGCCGCCGGCCGCCAATGCGCGCGAATTATGGGCGCAGCGGCGCATGCGCAGCCTCTCGCTTGGATTTGCGGTCGGCATCGCGGCGCAGATCGGGCTGTTGTCGCAGCTATTCTCCATGCTGGCGCCGGCGCTGGGGGAGGGCGGCGCAGGTGCGGCGCTGAGCCTGGCCACCGCCTGCGCCATCATCGGCCGCACCGCGACCGGCTGGTGGCTGCGAGAGGCCGCCGGGATGCGGCGGGCGGCGATGTGGAATTTCTGGGTGCAGGTGGCGGGCAGCCTGGTCTTCCTGGCCGCTGATGGCGACACGGTCTGGGCGTTGTGGTTGGGCTGCGTGCTGTTCGGCCTGGGCATCGGCAATCTGCTCAGCCTGCCGCCCTTGATCGCGGCCGCCGAATTCCCGGCCGCCGATGTGGCCCGCGTCGTGGCGCTGGTGACGGCGGTGAACCAGGCCTTCTACGCGATGACGCCGATGATCTTCGGCGTGCTGCGCGACACCGCGGGGCAGGGGGCGATGCTGGTGGTGTGCGCGGTGTTGCAGGTGGTGGCGTCGGTGATGGTCAGGCGGGTTTAGCCCGATGATCGTCTTGGGCGCCGCTCCCTTCCTCGGCCAGACGGCATCTCGATCGACATGTATTCTTAAGAATGCGACATTTATCGGTCGAATAAGTGAAGCTTTAACGATATCGAATGCCCGGTAACCGAATGCTCAGACTGGATCGACAATTTGGGATTCATCCAACGCAAGAGCGCGTAATTCATGGCCATCACTCTCGCCGCCCGAGGCCCGTCGGCGCGTCTTTTCCGACTGTCTCCCCCCGGCCTGTTCGCCAGGGCGATCCTTGTCCTCATGGTCGCCGTCCTCGCTTCATTGGCCGCGGTAGCACTGACCATCGCGCGCGAGGAACAGGTGCGTGGCAAGCTCGACGGGCTCGCGGCGCGCGACCTGCCGGCAATCCTTGCGGCGGCAGATGCCGAGAGGCTGCTGCTCGAAGGTTCGGCGGAGGTGATGCGCGCGGTGGTGGCTTCTGCGCAAGGCTCGGTCATGGACGGGCCGATCGCGGCCGCCTCGCAGCACCTTGCGCGGGCCGCTGAACTGGCCGCCGCAGTGGCAACCGCGTCTCCAGAAATGGATGAATTGCTGGCCGCCGTGCCAGCCATGATTGGTAGTGCGCGCGACAAGCTGCCGGCGATGGGAGAAGCAAGTGCGGCAGGCCGGACTGAGGAATTGACGGACCTAGCAACGCACGAGTTCGACCCGCCACTGGCCGGGGCGCGTCTGATGCTGCGCGAGGCACGCACGCAATTGGGCGAGGCTGCCGGTGTTTCGGCACAAGGCGCGTTGAGCGCATTCGTTGCGGCCACACGCGCCTCCGCGGCAGTGGCGGTGGTCGGTGGCACGTTGGCGCTCGCCCTTGGTGTTTGGGTGCTTCGCCATGGCGTGTCGCGTCCGCTCGCGCGCCTTGCGGTGCAGGCTGATCGGCTCGCAGCGGGTGAGATCGACACCGCCACGGAGGGTGTCAAACGCAGCGACGAGATCGGACCGCTTGCCCGCGGCCTGGAAGCGCTGCGCGGCCGGGCGCTGCACGCCCGCACGCTGGAAGCGGAAGCGGAGGCCTCCCGTGCGGAAGCCGAGGGTGCGCGCCTGCGTGCCCGGGCCGAACTGGGCGACGCACTGGAGCGTGATTCGGGGGCCGCGCTTACCGCGCTGAGCACGTCTGTGACCGAACTTCGCCACGTGGCCGAAGCGCTCGTCGAAACAGCGGGCGACACGGCTCGCGAGGCATCTGCGGTCGACTCCCGCGCAACCGAAGCGAGCTGTGCCGTGCAGGATGTCGCAGCCGGAGCGGAGGAGCTCGCAGCCACCGTCTCAGAGATGTTCCGCCGCGTGAAGGAGGCCGGAGAGGTCGCCACCCGCGCCGCAGAGCGATCAGTGGCTGCGCAGGCGGCGATAGACAAGCTGTCGCTCGGCACCGAGCAAGTCGCTGAAGTGATCAACGTGATCGCCGAGGTCGCATCGCAAACCAACCTGCTGGCACTCAACGCAACGATCGAGGCGGCGCGCGCCGGAGCAGCAGGCAAGGGCTTCGCTGTTGTCGCCGGCGAGGTCAAGGCGCTCGCCACGCGAACAGCCCACGCAACGGAGGCGATAAGTCGCCAGATATCCGAGATGCGAGACGCCACGCTCGCCGCGGTCGGCTCGATCACCGCCACCGCCAACATTGTCCGCGATCTGGATGGGATCGCGGCCGGTATCACCGAGGGGGTTGAAGAACAGGGCGCAGCCACCCGCGAAATCGCACGCGCCGCTGCCAGCGCCGCAAGCTCCACCGGGGCTGTGACGGCGGCCATCGGCAGGATCGCCGCGGGAGTGGCGCGCTCCGATGCCGCGATGGCGACGCTGGGTTACGCTACCGACGGCGTGGCCACGCAGAATGCGGCGCTGAGCGCGCGGCTCGACGAGGTGGTCGCGGAATTGCGCGCCGCTTGATGCGACCTTCCATCCTTGCCGCGGGCGCCCAGGAAGCGCAGCGGTAACTCCACCGCGATCTGGCGGTCATCGCCGCGCAGCATCCTGGAGAGATCGGGCTGGGTCACCCCGGCGCGCCGCGCTGGCGCCCTGCTTTCGCAGCGTCAGCCCAGGACGATGTCGAAGCGCGCAAGCTGCCCGTCATCGGTGGGCGAGAGCGTCATCATCAGCAGCGCCCGCCGCTCGGCGGAGAGGTTGCGCAGTAGGAAATCCCGCTCATTCTGGGGCGATTCGGGGAAATAGGCCTGGGTGGTCAGGTCCAGCCTGCCGTCGGCCGAGGTGGTCCGCATGTGGATGTGCGGTGTGCGGCCAGGGTAGAGGCCGGGCCGGATGGTGCGAAAGGCGTAGCGCCCGGCATTGTCGGTGATCGTGCTGCCATAGCCTTGGAAGCCTGTGTCCCGTGCCGACAGCCGCGGGTCGGCCGGATGCAGGTAGATGCCGTCGGCATCGGCCTGCCAGATCTGCACCCTGACGCCGGCCAGCGGCGCGCCGTCACGCCCGCGCACCACGCCTTCGAAACGCAAGGGCTGCCCGCGGGCCATGCGCGGCTGTCCGGCCACGCGCATCAGATCGGCATCCGCATCGGCGGGGATCGCCCGCGGGAAATAGGGGCCTTCCATCTGCGCGGGCGTCAGAGGCACCTGTGCTGCGGCCGGCCCCAGGAGCAGCGCTGGCGCCGCCAGTATCAAGCGGCGCGGTGCGAAGTGAAGGGGAAGGCTCATCGGTGTATCCTGTGCAACGTCGCGCCCATTTGCGTCCGGCGGGGCCGGCGCAGCAAGCCACGAAGCTTGCCGGATCGTATCCGTCTGTCGCGGCTTCCGATGGCAGCGTTGCGGATGCGCATCCCGGCTCAGGACGGGGGGAAGCATCCGTGCAGGCAGCCGCCGCGCACATCGCGGCGGCGCGGGAGCCTAGCGTCCCGCCTTGGCAATTGGCGCGACGAACTGCGCCTCGGTATCCCAGGGGAACAGGATCCAGGTGTCCTGAC
>JAPLOK010000003.1 GCA_026400775.1 Alphaproteobacteria bacterium
GATGATCCGGCCGCACATCGATGCCGCCGCGCACGTCGAATTCCACCACCACCACGCCATCGGCCGGCACGGTCACGTCCAGGCACAGAGCGCCGGGGCCGCCGGGGATGCGCCAATCCTGCCAGGCGCTGCCGGTCTGGCGCATGCGCCCGGCATGGCCGGGGCCGGGGCCGAGCACCTCCATCTCCAGCGTCAGCGCAGCGCCGGGCGGCAGCGGCAGGCGCAGCTGTGCCGGGCCATCCCCGGTGATCCAGCAGCCCCAATCCTCCTGGTGTGACCAGCCCGCACCCTCGCGCAGCAGCGCGCCCATGCAGAGTGGCGCGGGCGGCAAGGCGGGCAGATCGGGCGCGGGGGGCAGGCCCATGGGCAGCCGCTCACCCGCCGCCAGTCGCGCGCGGTCCCGCGGCGGCGGTGGTCCGGCATCGCGCAGCAGCGCCATCACCTGGGCTGCCAATTCGGGCCAGCTGCGCAGGCCCGGATCGGCGCGGATCGCGGCCTCGCGCGCGGCGCGGCCGGCATGGTCATGCGCCAGCGCCCAGGCGGCCTCGGCCAGGGCCGGCACGTTCTCGGGCTCCACATAGACGGCATGCGGCCCGCCGCTTTCGCGCAGCACTGGGATATCGGCCAATAGTGGCACCTTGCCATGCGCCAGGCTTTCCGTGGCCGGCAGCCCCCAGCCCTCGGCATGGGAGAAGAACAGCGTGAACAGGCAGCCCCGATAGAGTGCCGCCAATTCGCCATCCGCCACCGCGCGGCGCCATTCCACGCGCCGGTGCAATTCGGGGGCGGAGGCCAGCAATTGCTCGCATTGCTCGGACAGGAAACCGGCGATGCCCACGATCACCAGCCGCGGCACCGCGGCCTCGCCATGCAGGCGCGCCAGGTGCAGCCAGGCCCGCAGCACGCCCAGCTGGTTCTTGCGCGATTCCACGCTGCCCACCGCCAGCACATAGGGTTCTTCGGGCACCGGGCCGCTGGGCGGCGCGGCCTCGAACCGCGCATCCAGGCGCATCACATCGGCGGGGATCTCGATGCCGGGCAGGATGCGCGGCTGCCACAGGCGGAATTCATCGCGCGCGGCTTGGCTGATGCAGATGGCGTGGTCGGCCAGCATGCACAGTGTCGCGGCATGCTGGGTGAAGGCGCGCAGCAGCCCGGCCGAGACATGTTCCGGCACGCTGAATGGCAGCATGTCATAGACGATGCTGGCATAGCGCAGCCCATCGCGCTTGGCGGCTGCGATGCGCGCGGCATGGCCCGGCAGCCACCAGGCAGCCCCCGCGCCCAGCAGCCAGTCGCCGGGTGTGATCATGTGCGGGGTGGAGCCTTCGAACGCCGTATCCAGCAGCGCCACCCAATCGGCCTCGCGCGGCGTTCCGGGCCGCGTGGTGGCAGCGACCCGCGCTGCGATGCGCGCGGGGTCCAGGCGGCGCCAGCCGGCGCCATCATGCGCCAGCAGCGGGACGGCGCCGGTGCCGACCAGCCGCGTTTGCACGCGTGTCACGCCCGATGGCAGGCGGGTCTCGCGGAAGCCTGCCAGCAGGTCGGTGACGTCAGCCGCGATCATGCGCGGCCGTAGGTGTCCTCGATGCGGACGATGTCATCCTCGC